>JBDNFT010000755.1:0-4002 GCA_041689695.1 Planctomycetaceae bacterium
GGGGCCGAATTTATTGCTCGGGGACGCAATCGCGGAGGGCGGTGGCATCACGACGAGCTGAAACCCTTTACATCGCCTCTTTGCCGCGTTGGAAATGCGGCACTGATGTGTCGCACTCTAGGTTCGCTTACGGTCGCAGTACCTTTAACTCCGGTTTTCGGTTCCTGCCACCTTTTGTCGCTCTCCTGGTTTCATCGGCGGACGATGAGAGTTTATCGAGGAGCGACCAGGTTGTCACCTAGATTCAAGACGCATCGACGGTTCCGCTCGAAGCCGGTGTGCCGGTCGTGTGTGTCGGTATTTGAGAACGTTCAAAGCGCGGAGGCGCTGCTCATACGCCACCGGGCGTCGTGCAACCACCGGGCTTCTTGAATAAATGCCTTGAGCTTCGGCTCGAATAGCGCTCATCGCCACAAGCCCATTCCGCTCAACCGCGATCGCTACGCCGCTCCGTCCGTCCGGACTCGCGAAGTCAATGCCTTAGGCGTTATGTCACGTTGAAGTTCGGGTCATCATATTTTTCACAAAGCTTACGAAAAGCAGATGTGTTTGACATTAGCAGCGCATCGACCTGCGCGTAGGCTGTAAGCACGCCGTCAACAAGATCAGCTAATTTCGGGTATTGGATTGCATCTGCATTTGTGAGGTTTACGGTTGGCAATCTAATGGGATTGTTGAACGGACATGGATCGTTCATGTCACCAAAGCAGTACCGGAGATGATGGTTGCAACGATGAATGCCATCTTTCCCTGCCTTGTGTTTACAAACGCGATTGACGAATGAGTGAAAATTATCCACCCAATTCATGTCGGTCGGCGGGGATATCCGTTGACGGGCCACTTTGCCTTTCGGGATGTCCATCTCCTCCGCAATTTTCTGTAAGTCCGCGAGGTGTTCCGCGATAACCATCATTAGACGCGTGTGATAGCGGGCCAGAACATCCTGGTGTCCCGTGTCATCAAAGTCATGGTTGTCGTATCGCGTATCGGAAAGCAGGTCTGAAATGTTGCACGACCAATCGGCCAAACTACAAAAGATGCTGATGTGCCTATATCTATGTTGGTCTTGCGCATATTTTTACCAGCGACATTCGTAGGACTCGTCGTAGCATTCGTCGATATCGCAGCCACTGCGATTCGTACCCGTTTGCCACTTCTCGAAAGCGGCGATGCGGCAGGTTCTGAATAGATCAGGCATGACAAAGGATCCGTGGCATCAAAGTAAGTAACCGGGGATTTGCCCCTGAGAAAACGTTTGTCGGGGGATTAACGCCGACAGAAACACTACCACTGCCAGATGCAACTGGCAAGTCCTCGTCATTCCTCCGGCGGCATCACTCGACGCTCCCGCAGTGGCTGCAACTGATCCAGCAACCCCGCTTCCCAGTCAAAAGCGACGCCCACGGCTTTCAGCAGCAGCGGTAGACTCCTGTCAGGCAGCAGGTTAAATTCCAGAACCTGGGTTTCCAGTTTAGCGCATTCGAAATTCAGATCGGTTTCTTTCGTCATGGTCGGTCAGTCCTGCCAGTTGGATCGCAATTTACACGGTGGCTCAATTAGACTTCCACGCATACACCATTGCTTTTGGTCCGAGAATTCTCGTACAAGAGTCGGCAGGCAATCGCTTGATTCGGGCGCAATGCCGCATTTCAAGGTATTTAGTAAACGCCGCTGGTCATTGGTGCGCGATGAATTCAGTTAAGAGTCGCGGAAGATAAAATGTCAGCGGACGAACAATCCCTCTCAATCACTCACCTGGAACTTGCTCGGCAGTGGCACCCAAGTCGAAACGGGCTTTTGACTCCGGCAATGGTTTTTGCAGACTCGAATACAAAATTCTGGTGGCAGTGTCGGGAGGTGACGGACCATGTGTGGCAAGCCAGTCCCAAAGATCGCACCTCAGAAGAGGATGCAGGCTGTCCCGGCTGTGCCAGTCTTCAGAAGTCAGAGGATCGCTCGTTAGCCTCGCGTTTTCCCGAGATCGCCGCTGAGTGGCACCCAACGAAGAACGGTGAATTGACCCCGGCTGATGTAGTTGCTGGCTCGAACAAGAAAGTCTGGTGGAAGTGTCCGAAGGGAGAAGACCACGAATGGGAAACTGCGCTTGCTAATCGAACAAGCAGCCAGAAAACTGGGTGTCCATTTTGTTCCGGACGCCAAGTCTCAGTGACGAATTCTCTGGCTTCACGTTTTCCACAGATCGCCGTAGAGTGGCACCAAACAAAAAACGGAGATTTGACTCCAGCCGACTTTGTTTTTGGCTCTAATAAGAAATTCTGGTGGAAGTGCCCGAAGGGGGAAGACCATGAATGGGAAGCCACCGGACAACGTCGCACTGCTGGACACGGTTCAGGTTGCCCATTCTGTTCCGGACGCCAAGTCTCAGTGACGAATTCTCTGGCTTCACGCTTTCCAGAGATCGCCGCGGAGTGGCACCCGACAAAAAACGGAGATCTGACTCCTTCCGACGTTGTGGCTGGTTCCAAAAAGAAGGCGTGGTGGAAGTGTCCGAAGGTGGATGAGCATGAATGGGAAGCCACGATAACGGCTCGCACAAGCCGCCGAGGACAAAGCTGTCCGTTTTGCAAAAACCGGAAGGTCTCGGATCGTAGTTCGTTCGCCTCACTCTTTCCAGAGATTGCCGCCGAGTGGCATCCTTCAAATAGCGGCGACTTGATGCCTGGCCGCAGGCCTAGAGTCGCATTCGCCAATTGTCTCGCATCACTTTTTCCCGACATTGCGGTGGAGTGGCACCCAACGAAGAATGGTGATGTGACACCCAAAGACGTAGTGGCTGGGTCGTCTCGGAAAGTGTGGTGGAAGTGTCCGAAAGGTGAAGATCACGAGTGGGAAGCAACACTCGCAAACCGAACACACAGGAGAAGCGGCTGTCCATATTGTCGTGGTTTTAGAGTCTCTGTCACCAACTCACTTGCCTCACGATTCCCTGAGGTGGCTGCTGAGTGGCATCCGACGAAGAATGGCGAGCTGACTCCGGCAGACGTGGCTTATGGATCAGGCAGAACATTCTGGTGGAAGTGTCCAAATGGTGACGACCACGAATTTGTAGCGACTCCCAACACTCGCACAAGCAATCCAAAACGTGGTTGTCCATATTGTGCCGGTAAGAGAATCTCACAGACAAATGTGCTTGCATCGGCATTTCCACAGATCGCAGCGGAGTGGCACCAAACAAAAAATAGAGATCTGACTCCCGACGACGTTGTGGCTGGTTCAGAAAAGAAGGTCTGGTGGAAGTGTCCGAAGGGCGAAGACCACGAATGGGAAGCCACCGTCAAGCATCGCACCCGAAGCAGTAGTGGCTGCCCATACTGCAATTCTGGCTGGACACTCGACAATGTGCGGCTTTTTCTGCAGTCCTTGCTCAATAAGGACTTGTTGCATTCGCTTTCACCAGCGGAGTTTTTCTTGCTGGCCCAGCAAAACGGATTGGCCACAAGAAGCACACGTCGAGCAGAATTCGTCAAGGCGCTGACGTCTGGTCGTCTTTCCACAGAGGCACTAGAAAAATTCGCAAACGCCGATGCCGGTTCTGAACTGAAAGAATTGTTCGGTGGCGTCTCAGCGGAAGACCTTATTGAGAATTCGCAGGACGAAAACCTTAACGAGAATGTCGATGTCGAGATTACAGATGACAACATCGACATTGAACCCGCTGACCGGCTGCCTGAAGTGTCTGCGAATGCGATTCTGGATTCTCTGGAGTCTGATCTTTGGTCAACGGCGGATGAAGAAGCGGTTGAGTTTCTCGTCGCCAGCGGAATCGCGAAGCTGTGGAAGAAAGCTTATGACCCGGCATTCCTGGCTGGCGTAAAGTCTGAGACCGAGACGCCACGTGAGAGCGAATACTCGGAGAGAGTGAGGACTGAATTTCGCGCCGAATTAGACGCTGCCGAGTCCCTGCCTATTCCCGATGACTACGCCTTTCAAATCAACGGGGAATTGATCCTGCCGAACCTGATGCAACGCCATGTTGCCGCA
>JBDNFT010000756.1:0-4536 GCA_041689695.1 Planctomycetaceae bacterium
AAATTCCAGAATCGGTTCTTCTGCACGAGCGGAGCCACCGGAAACCGCACACAGCGCGATGGCCAGTGCCGTGATATAAAGTCGGAATACAACATTGGAACGAATAGCGTGTCTGGAATCCCGTTTACAGCGAAAGTTGTCGAGACTTTCGGATGCATGTTCTGGAGGTTGCCGAAACTCTTGACGAGTTTCGCTACGGTATCCGGAAAGACTGCTAGTCTTGGAAATATGATGCGTGAGCATGGTGAAGATTTGTAAACCGTCCATGCAGGATCCTTATGTCGAATAGAATTCGACGTCGTCAGAAAAAGGAATGCCGAAAGAATGCGCTGGCCGAAACCGACCAGCGCTGAGGTGCAGCATATTCATACGAGCACTGATTCGCAACAATTCAAGTGAATTACGGGTTGCCGAAACGCAGTTGAGGACACAGTCTCTAGCTAAAGGACGTCAGCCTTTTCAGGCTGACTCGTTCTGCATAATGTCAGGCTGGAAAGCCTGACGTACGTTTCGGGACTGACATCGACTTTGTTAAATCAAGTGGCCTTGCACTATCGTCCAATCGACTCAGAAAACGGGAAGGCGTCCAGCACATACAACGGCATGACCTGGCCAACGTTGCGAGTATTCGGACGAGCGAAGCCATAGGCGATCACGGCACCGGAAGACAATTCCGCAACATAAATGATGCCGTATGCTGGCTGAACACCACCGGTTGCCGGCAGATTTGCCGTACCAGAAACGATGGCGTACTTTGGATCGGGCGTTTTTGCCGACGCTTTGAAGTCTGCGGCAACGTTATGCATGTACTTGTAACCGAAGTTCCGAGTTTGATTACTAAGTGCCGCGCCGGTCAACTGGCCGGTCAGGTGATTCAAAACGAACACACCTTCCATTTCACCGGTCTCCACGAGTGGTACGGTCACCATTGTGAATTTGTCATTTCCGTTGGCAACGGCCGCCCGTAATTCCTGTTGCGGCCAGAAATAAGTGGCGGCCCCCATGACAAACGCCCCGGCTGCAAACATCATGGCTGACCGCAGAATGTGATTTTTCATAACCTCGCCTTTGCATTTTGCTGGATATCATGGCATCCGAACAGTGACGATGCCTCCGGGAATCATCATACTCTGGCAAACGCCAGACGACCAGACTGGCGACGGACGATCTTGTTGAGACTTGTCCGTAAATCTGGATTCTGCCACGAATTCTTTTCAATTTCGCGTAAAACGCAGCCAAGCCTGACATGTCCGCCAAAACTAAAAAGACTGAAACCTGCATCTGGTCGTCGATTCGCGAACGCGCGATGGAACGTGCGTCGTCTGAACCAATGCTGGCCAGCTTCCTGCACGCCACCGTTTTGAACCATGAACGCTTTGAAGACGCCGTCAGTTATCACTTGGCCGGAAAGTTGGCCTCCAGCACATTGTCAGCGATGCAGCTCCGCGAGATCATGCTGGACGCAATGACAAAAGATCCGTCGATTGCGGACGCGATTTGTGCAGACATCCGTGCCGTTCGAGAACGCGATCCTGCGGTCACGTGCAACCTAGTTCCGCTGCTGTTTTCGAAAGGCGTTCATGCTCTCATCGGATATCGCATTGCTCACTGGCTGTGGAAAGAAGGCCGCGAGCTGCTGGCTCTCTATCTGCAGAATAGGATTTCAGAAGCGTTCAGTGTCGATATTCATCCGGCCGCCAGAATTGGACGCGGGATTCTGATGGATCATGCAACGTCAATTGTTATCGGCGAAACGGCCGTCATTGAAGACGACGTGTCGTTGCTGCATGAAGTCACTTTGGGAGGTACCGGGAAATCATCCGGCGACCGACATCCCAAAGTGCGTCGCGGAGTTCTCATCGGCGCTGGTGCGAAGATTCTTGGCAATGTTGAAATCGGCGAAGGTGCGAAAATCGGAGCTGGCAGCGTCGTGCTGAAGAACGTCGCGCCGCATTGCACGGTCGCCGGAGTGCCCGCAGTAGTCGTTGGAAAACCATGCTCAGAAAATCCAGCCTTGGACATGGATCACGAAATCACAGACGGTGAATCGATCTGACTGTGCAATCGACAAAATGAATATCTGGTTGTGTCCCATTCGGTAATTCACGTGAATCATGGAACCCGCAATTGGATTGCAAAACTTGGACATTGGTCGTCCCGTGTCAACCACGCAATTTTCTGTTCGTTTCGTGAACACCACTCATTGACAGCTGGCCAAACCGGGCAACTCGGATGGTGGTCGTGTCCCATCAACCAGCCACCTAGTCTGATCTTTCTGAATAGAATCTCAAGCTCTGCCAACGTGGCATGGTACTCATGTGAAGAATCAAGATACGCAGCATCGAGCGAATGGTCAGGAAAGCCAGACAATAAAGCAACACTGTCGCCTCGATGCAGGCAAATCTGAGGTGACGTTTGAAATCGCAAAGTGAGTTCACCAAAGACCGACTCCATATCTTTAACATCTATCACATTGCGTCCATCCTTGTCCCCTGAACTCGCGCTTCCGTGCCATAAGTCAATGAGATGCAATCGCGTTGGCTTACAGCAATTCATTATTCGTTCCGCGAATTCTCCCTGAAATACACCGACTTCGGCAATGATTGAACCTGTTGGGATCAATCCCAGGAGATCTTCTCGCGTTGTGACGCTGGCCGGTTCGGTCCATCTTGCCCGCACGTATTGGTCGCGGTCGTCGCCGTTGTGATGATTGTCCTCGTAGATCCTTTCACCAATAAACCGGAAGCCTTCTTCACTGCTCAAAGGGAACGACCTGATGACTCCTCCGTGTCCAAAACGGTTTCCGAATTCGGTATGTACGAGTGTACGACTGCGGATCGTCGGCCAGAGAGATTCCTCCACCATTTGCTCGTCTGATCCATATCCATCACCGTGGCCCGACAGTCGCCACGCATCGATCTGACCCGCCATATCGCATACCGCTCCACGGCGTCCATCGAATGCGCAAAGCATCACTGGTCGTTCATGCGCAGGATGATCCCGAACAGTGTGCAAAGGAATGCCACTCTCGAGCCATGATTCGATTGCTATCCTCTCTCGATATGTCAGACGACTGTCAGCATCTCTGATGCCCCAACACCTGAATCCGGGGTCATCACTTGCAAGTAGTCGCCAAAACATGCCGCCTCGCCATTTTTGCCATCTTGGAGCTTGAACGACATCGGCCGCGGCCATTCGAAGCTCTTCAATCGTGTCCTGTCGTGTAGATTCATCAACGTACACTCTGACGGTCCAGTCCGGATAAATCCATTTTGCCATCCTGGCATTTTCGATGATGCCGAAATTGTAGTGACATGCGTCACCCCAAATACTGTATGCCAACAGCCCTCCTCGATCATGACGTCCAAAAGGCAGGTGAACATCACTCAGCCTTTGATGCGGAACAGAAGAGTGATACGGACCAGCCAACATATTCCCATTGTTTCGGTACGGAGAATCGTGAATATGATAATGCCGAATATCATTCGGCACATTTACAAGGACATAGTTGTTATGCCGAAGTATCCACGCAATCCGCCAGTCGCAGCCAAATATTCCAAGAGGGATATCCGTTGATTCCGCAAGCGGACGTACGGGCCCTTGAAATATCCAGCAATCCTGTGAATTGTCTCCTGCCAATGAGTCCGCCTCGCCATTCCGCCACTCCCAGCGAGTTAGCGTCACACAGACACCGAACAGGTTGCGGCGACTGAGTGCCGATAGCGATCCATCGAAAAACACATCACTATTCGCGACGATGTTCAGATCCCAGGGTGTTGTTGTGCATTCGTTGATCCTCCGAAAAAAATTGCTGTATCTCGGGCGTATTATTTCACTTGGCAGTTCGATCCACAAAAGCTTTGGCGACGCTGGTACGGTCGCACGATGCTCCGCAGTTGACTGGTAGAGCAATACTATTCTGTCAATTGCAGAACAATCTATATTTCTCAACAAGCATTCATCGATTTCGCGCCGGCGCTCGTCATCAGGAGGAGTCCAGTGAGAAACGAACAATGTTGTCTTCGGGGAATCCTCTGGACATGGCGAGTGACGTCGAAAAGCCATTACAACATTTTCCTGAACGGTTAGACCGGGTATTGAACGTTCGCCCCAACTCAACGGTTTGATTGATGTACCTTGGACAACTCAAGACGCGGAACAAGTGCTCGTTTCGACGGGGATCGTTCGCCCAAAAACGCGATTAACATGGGTTGCAGATTCTTCAAATCGCCGTATGTCGCGACTCATTGAACCTCCCACAGAAAATACAAACTGAAATGCATTATGGGAAGTGAAAAGTTGACTTCACATTGCAAATTGAGAGCGCTTTCCGTACGCTGCGATGGGCCGTTAGCGAAGGCTCCGCGAGTTACCTCTGTTAAGACACAACAGATGAAACACTTCGAAAAGACGTTCGTAATCAATCTTCCATTCAAGCGGGATCGCCTGTCCAAATTCCTGGCTAAGATGCCGGAATCGATCGGTCCGATTGAGGTCTGGCAAGCTGTGCATGGTGACACAGTGCGTGCGCCAGCG
>JBDNFT010000757.1:0-4477 GCA_041689695.1 Planctomycetaceae bacterium
CAGGTTCAGCACTGACACTCTCAAGCCATTCCCACGCTTCCCAATGTGATTCAGGCTGATCGGGGGGCTCACACTTACCGATCCAGAATACCTCGGAAGCGTATCCGTTCGCGGCTTCCTCAATCGCATCTTCGATTGTCGGGTATCCGCCGCTGTAGTTTTCTTCGTCAGTTGATATCGCGTACATGTTCTGTTCCTTTCGTTTCCAAAAAATGCCCGGCTGCCGAACGCTGGCAAGTCGCGGTTTTTGGGGGTCACTTGTCCACTAGGTTTTCGACTTCTGACCAAATGGCCGGAAGCTCTATTAGAAAAAGGGGTGAAATGTGCTCTGTGTATACAGATAAGGGAAATCTCATTATATTGGTACACAAGCCACTTAACTCTATGCTGCGCAACGACTTGAATACGGCCAAACTTTTGGTCATAAGGTGGTCGGAAGGACGGAAGGGTATTTTCTTCCGGCCCTTCTGTCCAAAAAATACGGCTTGTGGCCAGATGTGCTTTGGCCGCAAGATTGCCGATTTTGCTGGGTTTTTCTAAACTTTTCGATACATGATAGCCCTCCGGCCACCAGTCTCGACTTCGAACCGTTCGATCTCCTCGCACTCAATCAGGTACGAAATGATCTCGCCGCGTTCCCTCGGTTTCAGATTCCGCGTTTTCCTCATCAACTCACGATGGCCCCATTCTGGCTGATCGTCGAACAGCCTCAGAATGTCGAGCGTCTCTTTTTCATGCTGAGTCCGTGCCACACGCTTCGAGGACTGAGACAGCATTTTCCGAGTCAGCCAATTACTCATCCTGATCGCAAGATCCACATCACAAAGTTGAATCACTGGCTTGTAGCCAATTTCGCACCGTGAACACGCGAACAGTAAAGCCAGCTTCTGCGTTTTCTCGCCGACTCTGGACCAGATCGCAGCCGTGACTCGGTCCTCCTGCTTCCTTCGCTCCCCTATTTCGATCAGGTGGCCTTGCATCCGATCGTCGGCCGCTTTGTCGTACATGATTTTGAGCGGCGAACTGCCGCCAACCTGAGGCGATAGGTTGCCTGATGGTGATGCCGTCTGCAATGCGAGCCACCATGCCGCACGTTCGACGATTGATTCTGGGATCTGCAAATCCTTGCCGCGTTGATAACTCACGTATTCCGGAGCGTCAAAGATCATAAACCGTGCCAGCAATCCACCCGTGAGGCTCTTTTCTGTCAACGCTCCCCAAAATTCATCAGGCACAGACGATCCGTAAACGCAGCAATGTGGATACTCCAATTGCTTGACTTTCGCACGATCGGCGTAGGCGTCCGCTGTCCAGATATCATCAGCAGACGACCACAGCGACAGCAGGACCGACTCGATATTGTAAAGGTGAGGAGACTTCCCCGCGTCTTTTGTGGTCGCGAACAGCCGCCCAATCTCGTCAATTTGAAACAGCGTGTTCCAATTTACTGCCAGTGCGGAAATCATCCCAGCGTGACTCCCGATCCGCTCCGGCCCCACAATGTCGGCCCCTCCTGCTGACCTCAGGATCATCCGATTCAGCTTGCGGCTGATATCCTTCCCGGCTCCAGCCAACGCCACGCCCACGACATAGAGGTTTGTGCGGTTGCGAAACTCATCGACAACCTTTCCCCCGGTGATTGCTGCCATCAGCGCCAGTGCCCCTCCTATGGCAAGCTCCGGCAATGGGTAGAACGAGCAGTCGAGATTTAATCGCACGATGTCCCCGATCAACCCAGGGATGTCAAGGAATTCGTTTGGCATTTTCTTACTGATGCTTGGCTTTGATTTCGCCACTGTCATCAGTGACAGATCAACCTGCTTAATGAGTTCGGTCTGCATCACGAACGGCACTTTATCGGCTCGCGGTGTCCCGTTTTTGCGGCCATTGACAGCCGCCTCTTTTATTTCTTCAGACTTCAATTGATCGGCGTTTTTTTGGTTCCAATCGCAGAGCAGGTTCTGAACTTCGGAATCTGTCAAACGACCGCCGAACTCATCCACCAGCGAATGCAGATGTCCTGACAATTTGAACGCACCATTCCGCAGGTTGCCTTTCGATTCTGGACCGACACTTGCAAGGTATGCAATCGCCCGATCCATCAATGACGAGAAGTTCGTGCGGATTGGAGCAGGTTCGTGCTTGACTGTTCCGGTCTTCTCTTCCTCGCCGTCTCCGAGATAGGTGTCGCAGATCCAATCAACGACAGATTGACCATCAAGGATGTCGCGATTGCCAGCGTAGACGTCGCCAGTGATCGTCCAGAATCTGGCATGGTCGTAGACTTCCATTTGTTGCTTGTTCGGCCCGAACTTCTTCACACATCGCGCGATTTTCTTACGTGCTCGCGTCGTGAACTTGATGCCGTTTCCACTGGGGCTGACTTCGGCGTAGGAGACGCCGTCGAGTTTGCAGACGATCGGGATAGCCCACGGCCTCAACCCGTTTTCGTCGAAACAGTTATCTAAATCGATGCCGGTGTACGGCTCGTCGATCACAAACGCGATGCCTTGGTAATAGATTGCAGACTCGACTGCGATTTCGAATGCACACCAGCATTTAGAATCAGTTGAACTGCCCGAATGTCCGCCGAGCTGAATCGGGATCTTGCGGCCGTCGCTGTTTTTGTTCCACAGCATCCACCGCTTGAGTTGCTTCAACTCGTCAGGTGCGTTGTCGAATGGGTTCATATTGGTTCAATCGTTTGTGAAAAATGTGAGACTTTTCTGAACTCGTGTTGCGGCTGTGTATCGCCATTGCGGACTTGTTTTTCTATCCTCGCAAACTGCGATCTTGGGCCACTCACTGCCCTGTGCTTTATGGCATGTGACAGCGTAGCCGTCCGCAATTGTCACTGAGTTCCAGTCCTGTTTTTCAAACGACACCGGGAACTTTAAACCGCATTCTGTCTCGATTCTGTTGTCACGCACAATCCTGCGAACCGTGAACATCTGCCCGTTTGCGATTTGATAGTTGCGATTGTTTTTCGTGCAAACAATCTTCAGCCCTGGCTCAATCTCTTTTGTGATCTGCATTGCCTTTCTGATCGCAAGATTGAACCCGTCAATGAATCGGTTCGTGTAGCAGATCACTGGCCAAATGTTGTGCCTCAGAACGTAGTCAACAATCTGCGGCCCGCCATCGATACCAGGTGGATCAACCCGCACGGAATCAGATGTCGAAACGTACTTTTTCGGGTTTCCTCCTCCACGCAGAAACAACGCAAACTCAAGGATGTTCATGTCGTCTGTGCGATGAACCTCAGTCAGTTTCGCGTCAAGCGAATCCTCATCCATCACTCGCGAACCGTCGCCATCTGGGTCAACTGGCGGCAGTTGGCCATAGTCGCCAACCCACACAACACGATTCGAATACCTCAGAATCCGTGCCCTCATTTCTGAAGTGATCATTGATGATTCATCGACGATCAGAAATTGTACGTCGTGTTTTTTGTCGCTGAAAACTGGCTGTACTCTTCCTTTTTCGTCTGTCGTCTCATGCTCAAAACGACAGAACAGAGCGTGCGAAGTTTTTGCGGGGACGCCCTTGCGATTAAGCACTTCGGCTGCTTTGGCTGTAGGTGTTATCACCTCACAATTATTCATCGACTCCCTGATAGCTTTTACCATCGTTGTTTTTCCTGTTCCCGCAAGCCCTCCAAGCCTGAACTCTTGGCCCCGTCCGATTGCCATCCACCGCGTGAACGCCTTCCATGCGGCCTCTTGGTCTTCACTTCGTTTATGTTCTACCACTTCCAAAACTCCATAAAAAAAGCCCGCATCCACAGGTAGAGCTGTGGAGCGGGCTTCTCGATGCCGGTTGCCCGGCGAAAGTCTTTTAATCGGTTCTCTACAACCGATTGAACCCGAACAGTACCAAAACGCAAATCTGTGTCAACACATGTTTTTCCGAGACAGCAACGCCATTGGCCATCGTCAAGCCTGGTCATCACGCACCCTTACAACTAAATGATCTCTGTGATTTCGATCCTGTCGCACCCCGCAACGTGCGGCATGTTTTCGGCTTTTGCCTGGTCGAACAACGCCCGTACGTCTTCGGCCGTCTTCGCCTCTATTTCCCATTCGCGAACTGTCCGCTGTTCAAAGGCGGCATGTTCCAAAAACGGGTTGGCAACTTCTTTGTGCAACCATATTTGAACCCGAAATAATGGCATCACACAACCTCCTCTGGCCTGATCCCAGTCGCTTTTTGAATTGCATCGCGGGCGACATTACCCTCTCCGAAATTGCGACCGTGTTGAGCCTCAGTCTCTTCAATCATTTTCAAGCATTGCTCCAGCGCCTCCAGCAACTCCGGAGCCGCTGCGATTAGTGTCGCATCAGCAGAATCGAACCCGATAATGTCGTGCCGGTAAACGGTGCTGTTTTTCTTCGCCGCCTCTACGCCAATCACGCTTCGATCCCCGACCTGATAAATACACAGTTCGTCGGCACTTTCCATTCCGGACGCAGGCTGG
>JBDNFT010000758.1:0-3418 GCA_041689695.1 Planctomycetaceae bacterium
ATTACGGACCCGGACTGCGAAGCCTGCCAATAGGCGAATCTTTGATCTCGCCCCGTGCCAGCTCGCCTGGCACGAGCGGAAGATTCGTAATTAGCCAGCGTTCACGAATACGAGGCCGCCCCGGTTGGCTTGTCCAACCGGAACGGAAAGTTTTGTACGATGAAACATGATGCACCGCTGCGAATCTTGGCTTCCTGCCAGGCAAGCTGAGCAGGGGGCGGTCGTGTTGATGATGGCATAACTAATTTCAAATCTTGCGTTCCTGCCGGACAAGCAAAATGTCGATTTAAGACAATCGAGGTCGCCTATATCGCTGCAAATGACTTTTGATCACATATCTATGCTACTTGAACGCTTAAAACGCCACTTTTAAAATAGTGAACATGCAGTGTACAAGCGAGATTTCGGACTAAATCGACAGCCTGCAAGCAGGCAAGGGGCGGAAGTCCGGCCGGGCGGTGCCCGGCATTGAAATTCAAAAAAAACAACTCTCAAAGAAAATCCAAATTTCTAAAAAACTGCTATTTGTCACGCACTCCAGCTCCAGTGTATTGCGTTCCAGGGCTGGAGCCCCGGAACGAGAAGTGATGGCATTGATTCACGGAGTGCGTCACTCGGAGATTGACGTCTACTGTGTTGAATCTAGTACCAATGGTCTGCAACCTGCCGTTCTCCAAACGGTCTGTTTTTTTGAGACCCAATTTGTCAATGAATAACCTCAACCGACGATCATTTCTTGGCTATTCCGCATCAGGATTGCTGGGAACTGTGGCAACTGCTGCATTGCCATGGGCTGTTGCGTCACGAGCGTCAGCAGCCGTGTGGGATGAATCCATTGATCCCGCAAAGGCGGATTTGGTTTATCGCTCAAGAGTACCCCGAAACGGTGAGCCGCAGCTCGATAAACTGGTAGAAAACTGGATCACGCCGAATTCACAGTTTTACATCCGAAGTCACGCAGCCAATCCGCAGATTACTGGTGACTTTACTGTCTCGATCGAAGGCATGGTTGAAAAGCCGATATCCATGACGATCGCAGAACTGGTTGACAAATTTCCGAAGTCGAGTGTGACCTGCACGGTGAGTTGTGCAGGAATTCGTCGTTATGAGTTGATGAAAGTGAAGCCCATCAAAGGCGTCGCGTGGCAGGAAGGTCCAATCGGAAACGTGGTTTGGTCGGGCCTTCGTCTATCGGATGTGCTCAAAGCCGCTGGAGTCAAAGCCGGCGCGTCGCACGTCTGGTTTGAAGGTGCGGATGAGATCGTTGACGGCGAATCGAAGTATCCATTTGGGGGCTCAGTGCCGATGAGTAAGCTCATGGAGGAAGACGAAAAAATTCCGGGAGTCCTGCTGGCAACTCATATGAATGGCGAACCACTTTTATCCGATCACGGTGCGCCGATTCGCACGATTGTACCAGGCTACATTGGGGCTCGCTGCGTTAAGTGGCTGCGGAGAATTGTCGTCAGTGACAAGCCATCGCCAAATCACTTCATTGCTGATGTCTACAAAATGGTTTACTCTGGAAGTCGTGTTGAAATCGATGAAACCGCGCCTATCTACAGATATCCTGTGAACGCGGCGTTGTGTTCTGCGGACCATAAAGATGGCCAGTGGAATTTGAAAGGTTATGCTTTAGCAACGGGCCATAAAGGTTGTTCGATTGCAAAAGTTGAAATTTCAACTGACAATGGAAAATCCTGGACGCATGCAACACTCGGCTCACAGGTGGGCGAGTTCTGTTGGCAGTTTTGGTCCGCAACTTTGACGATTGCGAATTCTGAATCAGACCTCTGCGTGCGAGCCACAGATTCTCTGGGAAATACGATGCCGGAAACTGTTCCGTGGAACCCCAAAGGATACCTTTACAATGCGTGGCATCGAGTACACGTAAAACCATAAGACAGGCTTCCAGCCTGTCCCGAATCACAACACCTGAATACCAGGTTTTTGAACCACCCGTTTTGTTTTCTTTACTCTTAAGGAATAAGGTCATTATGACTGCAACTACCGTGATCGACGATCAAGCTTTACTCATCGGAGCCAAAGGTCGTGTTAAAGCCACTGAGAAACGTCTTATCAATAACGCGCAAGTTGACGTGAACCAATTGATGCCCATTAAATATCACTGGGCCTGGGAACACTACAACAGTGGCTGTGCCAATCATTGGATGCCGACTGAAGTGCCGATGAATCAAGACGTCGAAGTCTGGCGTTCGGATCGCTTGACCGATGACGAACGTCTGGTCATCAAACGCAACCTGGGATTCTTCTCAACTGCTGAATCGCTGGTGGGCAACAATCTGGTCCTGGCAATCTTCAAGCACGTCACCAACGCAGAATGCCGCCAGTATTTACTACGACAGGCGTTTGAAGAAGCCGTGCATTCACATACGTTTTTGTACGTTGTCGAAAGCCTTGGCTTGAACGAAGGAGAAATCTTCAACATGTACCGGGAAATCCCGGCCATCGCGAAGAAGGACGCCTTCGAAATGAAACTCACCGCTGAAGTGATGGCAGAAGGCTTCTCAACGGATACCGTTGAAGGTCAGCAGATGTTCCTGAAGAATCTGATCGGCTTCTATGTGATCATGGAAGGCATCTTTTTCTACAATGGATTCGTGATGGTATTGTCATTCCATGGTCGAAACCTGATGAAGGGAATTGGCGAACAGTTTCAATACATCCTGCGTGACGTAACTGTTCACATGAACTTCGGAGTGGACCTGATCAATGGTATCAAGTCCGAAAATCCGGCGATCTGGACACCGCAATTCAAGGAAGAAATGATCGAACGTATTCGTACGGCTGTGGAACTTGAAATCGAGTACGCTGAAGGCTGCCTGCCACGCGGGGTTCTCGGACTGAATGCCGAATCCTTCCGTGACTATGTCCAGCACATCGCTGACCGCCGACTGGAACGCATTGGTCTGCCAACGCAGTACGGTTCAGCAAATCCATTTCCATGGATGAGCGAAACAATCGACCTGTCGAAAGAAAAGAACTTCTTCGAAACTCGCGTTAATGAATACCAGAGTGCTGGTGCATTGAACTGGGATTAGTCAAAGCAAGGCTGGCTTGCCGATAGTAAGCTGCTGAATATCAATACCTCAAAGGCCCGGCGTTCGGTACAAGACGCCGGGCTTTTTTCACGCAATGCGGATTGCCGTAGGCGGTCCATGAATTCCGTGCGTCGAACTGACGAAGCCCGTCACGTTCACTTCGGTCTTGTCCACGTTCGCCACGCACTTGCCAATGATCCTGGTCTCTACCAGCGACTGGAAAACGCCGTGCGGCGTCGAGCCTCAACGATGGCCAACACCCTGTCTGCGTTGCATACGCCGAATTTTATGTGATGCTAGGTTGTGATTGAAGGTAGATCCGTATGTTTTCTGTGTGTGATCGCCAGTGAAGTCGC
>JBDNFT010000759.1:0-3389 GCA_041689695.1 Planctomycetaceae bacterium
CGCCGGAAATCATCGCTCAGATGGAGAATAGTCTCCGGGACAAGTATCACGATATTCGCATTCCCGGCGTACGTGAACAGCAGGAAGGCAACATCGTCGTCTCGACATTTCAGGCGACGCTGACAATTCGAAAACGATCACCATCGCAGTATGTGCCCGTCAGTCCACCGGCGGATGTAAAGGGGAAGACGCGATGAAACCCAATCGACAGCAGTTAATGTTGGTGATTCTGGCGATCATTGCCGTCGTCCAGGTGGGTGACTGGGTTCTGAACACGATGATTCAGGGACCTCTGCAGCTTCGTCGCGGCAAAACCGAACAGTTGCAGGCCGATATCAAAAAGCGTGAAGCGACCCTGGCGGAAACTCGAAACGCGGCCAAACAGATTGACAGCTGGCTGAAGCAGTCTCTGCCTTCCGATCCTGAGGTCACTCGTTCGGTCTATCGCAGCTGGCTGCTGGCCCTGATTCGAACAACAAAATTAATAAATGCCTCTGTGGACTCCGGCTCCCCATCCACTCGCAAGGCGAAGAACAACAAAGTGCTGTTTCGAAGTATGCCCTTCAGCGTCCGCTGTCGAGGATCGTTGGCGGAATTCAATGCCTTCCTGTTTCAGTTTTCCAACGCTGGCCAGTTGCATCAGATTTCAAGCATGACTCTGAATCCGATTGGTGCGACCGGGCAGTTTGATATTTCGCTGGGAATTGACACCCTTTTACTCGTCGGACGAAAGGGCGACACTCTCAATTCGTCACCGTCCACGCTGCTGGCCTCGCAGGAGTTCAGTCATTATGAAGGCATTGTCAAAGACAACATCTTTGGGATCGGCATCGACAATACGGACCCGATGAAACATACGATTATCAGCGCGATCACGTTCAGCAATGGAGTGCCTCAGGTCTGGATCACCGAACAGATCACCAGCCGGACGATTCAGGTGGGGCTGGGAGTCGACTTCGACACCGTTGCTCTCAGTGGTCGTGTCGTTGAAGTTCATGACTTGGATGTCATTATCGAAACGTCCGGGGAGCGGATGCAGTTTCCGATCGGCAAGCCATTTTCAGAAGGCATAGCAGTCGCTGGCCCGGCAGTCTCTGCGGCACCATAGCCTGAAAAGTCGTTCTTGGTTCTACGTCAAGCAATGTGCGTTCAGATTGAAACACTGGTCCGAATACTTCAATACCCGGCTGGCCGACCGTTTTTTCTGGGATCGCTGCCACCGAAAAGTTGATGATCTTTCATCGCCGCAGCCTGAGTGGCAGCCAGCGACGAAGATCGTTTGACTGCGTGGCCCTTGGCTTGCAGTGCCGAGGAGACTGTTTGAAAGAGCATCGGTTCAAGCAGCAATTCATCGGGCGACCATTGATGATGAAATCGCGGTACCGAAACGGCTTGCTGCGCGGGCATTTCAAACACAGTGTGATTGAGAATGTTCTGCAAAGTGGCAGTGATGATTCTTGGTCCTCCCGATGCGCCGCAGGCGTAGGTGGCTTTGCCGTCTTTGATGAGGATGGTTGGCGTCATGCTGCTGAGAGGTCTCTTGCCGGGAGCGACGGCGTTAGCTGCACTTTGAATCAGGCCAAATGCATTCGGTTTGCCAGGATTGGCGGTGAAGTCGTCCATTTGATTGTTGAGCAGAATGCCGAATTCCGGGACGACTACAAAACTGCCGAATGTCAGGTTGATGGTTTCCGTGCAGGCGACGGCATTGCCTGCTTCATCGATCACAGAAAAATGGCTGGTGCCGGAGTCGTCTTTGGCAAAAAATCGACCGTAGTCTTTCATGGGCTTCGTCTTCTGCAGATCAATGTGGTCGGCGATCTGTGCGGCGTATTGCGGGTTGAGCAACTTCGCGACGGGAACTTCAACAAAGTCGGTGTCTCCCAGAAATTCCGCTCGATCAGCGAAGGCGTGCTTGATCGCTTCGGTCACCACATGAATATAGTCGGGCGTATTGTGACCAAGCGATTTCAGTGAAGTACTCTGCTTCTTTTCCCATGCCTCCAGTGATTGCAGAGTTTCCAGCAATGCGATGCCTCCACTGGATGGCGGTGGCATGGAGATCAGTTGCTGTCCATGAAAGCTGGCTTGCAGGCCGTCGCGTTCGGTTGGAGTATACGATTGCAGGTCGGCAAGTTGCATCTTTCCTGACTCGTTGGTCACGGTCATGCAAATCGCAGCGGCAACATCGCCTTGATAAAACCCGGCGGCTCCATGTGCGGCGATGCGTTCCAGTGCTGGCAGTTGCGGTGAATGAAATCGATCGCCAAGTTTCCATTTTACGCCATTGTTCAAATATCCTTTGAGCAAAAGTGCGAAGCGGGAATCATAGTCTTTATGAGTTCGAAGTTTCTGCAGCGTGGACGCCTGCACTTCGATGTCGTGTTCATCAATTGCAACGCCGTTGCGACACAAATCAATCGCGGGCTGGACTAGCTGAGCGATCGGAACTGTGCCATATTTTTCTGCGGCGTAACACAGGCCAGCGACATTGCCTGGCACACCGACAGCCAAGCCACCGCGCACGCTGACTGGATCTGCTATTCCCGCGTCGGCGGCATCACCAAAATCTTTGGCCGACACATTTGCGGGCGCTCGTTCACGATAATCCAGCGCGACGGATTTTTGTTTTTGTGCATCCCAGATAACCATAAATCCGCCACCACCGATACCACAACTGGCGGGCCGCACAACTGACAGCGCAAATGACGTCGCCACAGCGGCATCGACGACATTGCCACCTTCGCGAAGAATCCTGGCTCCTGCCTCACTGGCAGCAATATGATCGGCAGCAACCACGCCGTGCTGATAGAAAGTGGAATTCAATGGTGCGTCGTCGGCAGCTATTGATGTGAACAGCGTGAAGAAAATCAGCGGTGAAGTGAAGTGAATACAACGCATTTAAAAGTGCCTCGTCTGGGTTTTCGATTCGAGAAATGCGTCTTTTCATCAGGCTTTCTTTTTGACAGCACGATTGAAGACAGGACGATGAATCGCAATTTTTATTTTCAGAGACTTATCGACGGACAGGAATCAATTGCAGCGCCATACCTAGCCAGGTGGAAAGCATGATGGCCCAAATTGCTCGGCTCATATTCATAGATTGCGCACCGATGATCTGTCGCATCGCGTCCTCCGCGCCTGCGGGAGTCGAATCTAAGGTGATGCCGTACGTAATCTCGACAGCTTTGAGGTTATCAAACAGTTGAATCGAGGACACATTCGAATAGATGACCAGCCCAAGGACTCCCGCCGTCCAGATTGCGGCAACAATACGGCGAGTACCATGATTTCGCATTGTCGTAACCAGCGGAATGATGACGCCCACGAATAGGACGGTCGTAATGAGTGTAAACCAGAGTTCGGAAAAATTGTGGCGGATTTTGTAG
>JBDNFT010000760.1:0-7173 GCA_041689695.1 Planctomycetaceae bacterium
GACGTCAGAAGCTTCGACAATATTGTCAGGCCGAGTTGTGTTCTGAGGCGGGTTGCCATTTCCCAGATAGACGCTCGAATACTTCGGTCCAAGATAGGCAGAATCGTTGCCTCGACCACC
This sequence comes from Planctomycetaceae bacterium, assembly GCA_041689695.1. Lineage (GTDB taxonomy): Bacteria > Planctomycetota > Planctomycetia > Planctomycetales > Planctomycetaceae > SXXK01. The sequence continues at coordinate 121 of JBDNFT010000760.1, forward strand.
ACTGCCTCCGGGAGTAATCAAAATATGTCCCGGAAGCGCGCTGTTGTCTGGTGTCAGAGCTCGAGCGGCTACAGCACCAAGTTGCGGAAAGTTACCCGCAGGTGTCTGACGTCGTCCGGTCAGCATCATGTAGGCACCTTTACCATGATCGTCTTCGCTGGTATTGACGCCACGAGCAAGGCACAGATGATGCATTTGCTGCGCTGTCTGAGGCAGCAGTTCGCTAATGTGGATTCCCGGCACGGATGTGGGAATAGCGAGAAAAGGACCACCGGTATCTGTGCCTGGTTTCGGGTCCCAACTTTCGAGTTGGCTCAAACCGCCGTGCATGTTGAAGACCACGATGCGTTTTTGGGCGGATTGCAATTGTTCGGCGACCGCGCGGTTGGCGAAAATGCCCAGGCCACCGGCAACGAAACCGGCGCTGGTGGCGGCCATTGAACCGAGAAATTGGCGTCGAGCCATTCCGTGTTCAGTTGATCGGCAGGCGTAGTTGATTTTCATGATTCATTGATCCCAGGCATGCAGGATAGGTCTCCAGACCCTTCCTTTTTTGGATACGTCAGGACGGGTCTGGAGACCCGTCCTACAAATCAAGCTAATGATTAAAACGAAACTCGGCTGAATTCAAAACTGCCCAGACCAACTCCTGAGCCGCTACGTTTCGGTCGGCCGTTCGACCACTCAAATAGTTGGTTACTTCAGCAGCTTCATCTTCCGTTGGCATGCGAGTCAGAACAGAAAGGTAAATCTCTTCCGCTGCTAACCGCGGGTCCGTCTGCTTAACCACCCGATCAGTCACGTTGTCTCCGGCTGGAACAACCCAACTATTAATGGAACCACCGTTCGAAGAAAACAACGCCTGGTCGGCTGTTGAAAAGAAATCGCCTTGAGGCTGACCGGCTGCGGCCCCGTAAAATGTGACGAAGGTTCCGACGTTGCCCTTCAGCTTGTCGAACGTCTTCTGTTCGAGCTCCAGGTTCCGGGCGGCCAGGACTTCTGCATTCTGTTTTTGTTCATCGGTCAGCGGAGTGCTCTTGTCGAGCTCCGCGACTTCGGCTTGCCAGTAGCGATCATAAACTCCAGTTACGCGAAACACGGTCCAGCAAAGTTGTTCAGGAGTCAGCGGCTTGAGCGATGCGACAGTGAAATTTTCCACCATGCGGCTACCCAATTCGGAAACAGTGGAATTCAATTCCGATTGTTTTGTCGTCAGATCTGATTTTGCAGCGGACACGGCATTTGTGGCGTCAAGCATCGCCAGTTGCAGTCGCATTTGTTCCGTTGCGGCTTCGTTCTGCGCGACGACGACGAGTGAATACTCGGTGACCTGCTGCTGAGCCGACGTCATTTCGGTCTCACGCTGCGAGACAGCAGCGGTGGCTGCCATAATTGCCTGATTGCGTTCGCCGAGCTTTAGAAATTGCCGCACGTCGGAAAGTTGTCGCTCAATCGCGCCCAGTCGCTGCGAGTCATCCGCAGATTTGCGGCGAGCAGACAGCATCACCTGTTCGGACTGCATCAGCGCCGCTTTGAGCGGGTTAAGTTTTACGACGGCGGCTTCCACCGGAGGCATGGCTGTGTTTAAGGCTTCGGTCAGGAGTGCAATTGCAGCGGTCTTTTCTTCGAAGGTTTTTGTTAAGGCCGCTGCTTCTGTCGCAAGTGTTGCTGATTTTGCCAGCAGCAATTTCGCGGTTTCAGGCAACTCTTTCGCGTCTGGTAGTGCTTCGGCAGCTTTTTGAGTCGCTTCCGCCGCCTGTTGCAACGTTGCCGCAATAGTCTGTTTTGTCTGCTGCTGAGTCGTCACGTCTATGAGCACTTTGTTCGCTTCGTCCACCTTCTTTTTCGCGTCGGCGTAAGCGTTGCGAGCCGTGTCGAATTCTCCGGCCACAGGCAACGTGGTGGCTTCGGCCTGGTACCAGGCATCGAGGGCTGCTGAGTAGACTGTCGCCGATTCTTTTGCAGCTTCTTCAAGTGGTAAGCGTTGTTGTTCGGTCTGCGCGATGTGTGCAGCTGCTTGTGCCGCAGGTGAAAGCAGATCGGATGGCGTGTCAAACGAACGCTGATATGTTTCGCTCAACGCCAGTTCACGAAGAAAAGCGTTGATATCATAGTTCATCGCGGCGAATTGTTCGCCCAGGATTCGCAGTAGTTCCGGATCGGTCGCGGGATTATCGGGATGATGCATGTCAACAGGATGCACCAGCCCACGCCCAAACATGTGAGCCCACAGCCGGTTCGCGATGTTTTGATTGAACGCCTGATTGGTGCCGTTCGTTGCGAACTCCGCTAACCTGGCTCGACGACTGAATTTTGGAACGGATTTCACCGCATCGGCGGGTGCGATTTGGTATTCGTCGCCCGGCAGAAAAAAGGGTTCTTCAACGGCCAGGTCATCCGGCATTCTCGCACCAGTGCGATGCTGCGTGCCTTTGATGAACACCGATTCAAACGACAAATCGCTGCCAGCACGTTCGGCATACAGCGTCACCTGCTTATCGCCTTCTTTCCGCACGACCGTGTAGCCAGGAGCCACGTAAGCCAGCAGTCCATGATAGTCCGATTGAAGATAGTCGGCGACGATCGGATGATCATGACACTGCGCGCATTGCATGTCGCGTCCGAAGAAGATACGACTGATATCGTGGGTGAGCACATTTGGTTCGGCACCGCGATCGAGTACAAACCGCGTGGCTGGGCGTTGGTTTGGATCGTCACCATCGGCCGTCAGGATTTCGCGAGCAAGGACGTTCCATGGTTTGTTGTCGCGAGCCGATTTCATCAGCCATGCCTGCCAGTCATCGGCTGTGACATGCGTGTTGGCTCGACGTTCCATCAACATCAGATCCAGCGTTGATGCCAATTGCCGAGAATAGTGCGGCGATGCCAGGAGTCGATCAACGAGTAGCTCTCGTTTGTTCATCGTGGCATCTGCAAAAAACAATCGGGCTTCGTCTGCAGTCGGCGGCATTCCGTTCAGATCAAGCGAGACTCGTCGCAGGAACTCGGCATCAGAACACTGAGCAGGAACGACACCTGTCGCAGGTTTCAATCGCTGATCGATCACTGTGCGAAGAGAATCGTCGCCTTGTGCTGTGCCCGTTTGAACAAAGCCAAAAGTGAGTAGTAGATGCAGCACGATCACAACCGATGTTTTCATCTGTTGTCATCCAATTTAGAAGGAAGGAGGCCGCAGTGCTGGGAAGGGACGGCTAAAGAACCGCCAACCACGACTGACATAATTAGAACTTCCGGTCATGCTGGAGTCAATCTTCATTGCGTTTCGTCTCCTCATAACAGTGGTTGGGAATCCAGGTGACAAGCCTGTAAATAACTACTAAAATCCCTGCAATCCCCCCTGCACTCATCAGCATTACCGCACACCTGCACACTCAACGCCGTTTCAAACGACTTTATTCGTGCTGTCAACAACGGGTCTTCGGTGCAAGATGACAGATGCTGTTTGTTCATGGGCGACGTCGCCGCCAGTTCCAATTCCTGCAAGCGACCGCTTGCTGATCGTTGCTGAATATTGGCAGTCTGTCTGGCAATATCAGGAGCAGAATCAGCAAGATCAAGTTACCAATCACGCATCTCAGGAAATGTTCGCTGGGTGGCGATGCGAGCATCTCATCAATCGGCTGGAGTCCGATCAGCAGCAGGCACCAGATCAGAATTCCGCCGAGGGACATTGCGTCATTCCACGAATCAGAACTGACAACTCGCCGAAGGACGACGATCATCGCAGGTAAACTCAACAGTCCATAGTGATACCAGACAAGATTCGAAGTCAACAGATGAATGAGACACCCGATCGCCAGACAGCTTGCGATTTCCGTAGAACGAGTCTCCAGAGTTGTTGCACTCCAGCTCTTCAGCAACCGCCGCCCAACTACAAATACCAGCCCCACTCCCACCAGTGGTCCAGCAAGTTTCGCCAACCCGCCAGGCGCGCCGTACGTTCGAGCAAAATACGTCAGTGAATAATTTCCCTGTTCCGTCTGAATGATGTCATCCGGCAATGAGCCCACTGCCTGAATCCATTCGATCCAGCAATACAGCGGAAACCAGATCGCAGAAAATTCAACAGCAATCGCGCCGCCCAAAATTCCACCCATCACAGCCGCGACCAGCGGTCTCCTGTTGGACGCATCATGCTCCGGGCGATGCGTCCTCGTCATGCCCACCACCAAAACCATCGGCCCCAGCCACATCACCCCGCACCACAGCAGACTCGGCTTAAACGCCAGACACAATCCCAGCCAGACACCCGCAATGAAATGCCGCACCGTAGCCCCGTCGCTCCGCCGACGGGATTCTGCGTGCCGAATTCCATCAACTGAAGTCAATTCCGGTCGGCGGAGCGACCGGTCTACGGTACCACCCAGAATCGCCGCCAACACGCCCACCATGCCAAATTGAATCTGATTCACATTCGCCACATTCAGATCGATCCGCAACGGAGAAAACCAAACCAGCACCACGGCCCCGAGCAGCATCGACGAGCATGGAATCCGCAACACCCAGCCGAACGTGATGAATCCAATCATCGTTGAAGCAAGACACACGATCCAATAACGATTGATTGCCCGACCGTAGTCTTCGCTTCGTCCCTTCTCCCCTGCAATCGGGGGAGAAGGTGGCCGCAGGCCAGATGATGGGGGCGTTGCTTTGGCACCTATGTCGTTACGATCTCCAGCCGCCGCACCAAACACCGAATACAGAAACGGGGACGAATACGACTCCCATGATCGCTCGTGACGAAAGTTGACAGCATGATAGAACTTCGAATCAGTGCCTTCCGATATCGCCACTTGCCATGCTCGTTCCAGAATCTCATGCCGTACTTTATCCGAATACACATGCGGATCACCGCCGCTGATGACATGCTGCCCGGTGAGATGGAATTGGACAAAATCAATGCCGATATATTCCGATTCCTGAGCCCGCTGAAATGCGAAAACCCCGGCGAGCAACATCAGTAAAAAGCTCAAACATTTGCCGAGATTCAATTGCATCTGCCACCCTTCACAAATTGAGGCATGACGTCCAGTACATCAACGGCGAGCGGCTGGGCGTCAGCCCTCCGTGCGAACTCGTCATTGTGGGCGTAGAGGTCTGATGCCCAGCCGCTCGCCAATCAGTATTTCTGCATTCTATCCCCGTGAGATACGTCAACAGCAATCAGCTTGAGAACTTACATCCACGACTTTGCAAAGAAATGCAATCCTGCCATGCCTGAAAGCAAATATCCCTACACCTGACCGACGCGGATTAGCGCGAATAGTTGCTTGACCACTCACGTTACTGACGAAGCGGATCAGAGACACCCCCTGCTGTGTCAATTTATGGGCCCACATGTTTTTATGATTTCCAGAAAATGCAATCACTATTCTCGACATAATCGTTTGACAACGGCATTCAGGCAATTATGATTATTCCCTTAAACGCTTCTCCCGTTCTCCCATTCTCCGGAACTATGGGTTGAATTCTTGTGGAAAATGGAATCAGGCGGAGAGAATCGCGAAGTGAAAGCATCAGTGAGGTCAGGCAACGGCGGTCCGTCAGAACATTCCTCCGGGAGTTCACGGCATGAGTACTTTACTTGACGCAACGAACGATGCGGCGGTGACTCAAGAGCAGCCAATCGGCACGGACCGCCTCGCGGTGATCGTCCCGGTCTACAATGAAGAACGCACCGTCACCGAACTCCTTCGCCGCCTTGAAGCCCAGCCCTGCGTCTCGCAAATCATCATCGTTGATGACGGATCAACAGATCGAACCTGGGAAGAGCTGGAACCGTGGAGAGCCCGTGCCAACATCAACACCGGCACGCCAGTGTTCGACCGAGCTTCGCTTTCCATCATCGTCCTTCAGCACGACAAGAACCGAGGCAAAGGCCGCGCCATACGGTTCGGGCTGGATCATGTGAGCTGCAGTCATGTCATTATTCAGGATGCCGATTTAGAATACGACCCAGCGGATATTAGCAAGCTTTGGAAGGTGATGTTATTGGGTGAAGCGGACGTTGTATATGGTAGTCGTTACCTGAACGCGCCAGCCTTGCAGAAGGGGCGATTTGTGTTTCAGTTTGGGATCCGATTTCTGAACATGCTCGTTCGGCTCCTGTATGGTGTCAGGCTGACTGATCAAGCAACCTGTTACAAGATGTTTCGCCTTGCCGACTTGCGGATTATGGACTTACAGGCAGAGCGATTTGCGTTTTGTGCGGAAGTCACTGCACACGCGGCGAAGCTGAAGTTACGGCTGCGTGAAGTTCCAGTGAGATATTTGCCTCGCGTCGCTAGTCAAGGAAAAAAAATTCGACTGCGAGATGGTTGGTCAGCGATTGTTTGCCTGCTGTGGGTAAGAATCTCAAAGAGTGAAAGGGCAACGCGCCAGGCATCGCACTGCAAAGACATAGTGTGAAGGGTGTATGTTTCTGTATCTTGGTGTTATAGGCTATTTGAGAAATTCGTCGGGGATTCATGTGGCGACGCGGTCGTGATTGGGTATGGGGCGATTTCTGAAATTGACGGGCGTCTCCTGCAAACGGCCGGGGCGAGTGAGAAGGGGTGAATTAATGCAATCAATCCTCCAGTTTAGAGCCTTGGTTCGAATTGGGACGCCACTTTGCATCCTCAGGATCATTTGTTTAATTCAAATTATCTGTATCGCCACCGTTGGATGTGACAAAGGTGATCCTGAACGTCCTCCCCTTGATTCAGACAAAGGGGACCAGTTCATGCTGATTGACCTCGGGATAGGTACGGTTGGAGAGGATGTCACGAAAGAATTCGTTGTCCACACAGGGAGATTTGTAGGCGCAAATGAGGCAGAATCCGAATGGCGTCTTGATGGAGTTTCGAAAAGCTGTTCTTGTACAACATTGGACATCCCTCGCGAATCATTCGTGTCCGGGACAAAACTGCAATGTTCAGTTACCCTAAAATTGCCCGTAATTCCAGGAACCACAGCTGCAACCACCAAACGACCAGCCGGTTGACAAAAATTAATCCACATGCATAAATTCGTTGCTGCCAATCAATGTAC
>JBDNFT010000761.1:0-5120 GCA_041689695.1 Planctomycetaceae bacterium
GCAAGTGTTATCATCAGAACAACCCCACTTTGGCAAAAATAGTCCTCAACGGACGATGGGCTGGAGCGATCGAATGGGCGTGAGGCAAAAAGGCAACACGCGACGTCGGCCTTGAGCGGTGCCAAATCTCCGATCACGAGAAGACATCCGCCAGCACGTACAGCCCGGCCTCTACGAAGAGCGAACAGTGATTCAAAACAACGGCGCCGCTGGCCACGTGAAGAGCTTGCTGCAGTGTTTCAATTGAGATATCCTCCTGTAGCGTCGCATCGATCCGAGTGTACGACGGGACTCCTTTGTACCGGCCGGATGTGCTTTACACGTGCGTTGCCCCGTTTGAATGCTGGAGGCAACGGACGCAACGGCGATCTACGTTACTATTTTTTTGGGTTCCTGAACAGAGAGACACATTTCGAATGACGCTTCGTCTGGCTGTGGCCACGGAAGATTTTGGTCAACCCCTGCGGCAAGCGATCGCCCAGGCCGCAAAGAATAAAGTGCAGGGACTGCGACTGAATGCTCGCACGGAAATTCGTCAGGAAGAATTCTCCGATACTGCGTTAAGACAGTTAAAGCACTACGTCGCAGAACATCAACTCAAAGTCGCTGGGCTGATGTATTCATCCAGACATGTGCTGTATGACCAACAGCACCTTGACCAGCGGCTGGATGGAATCCGGACTGCAATGACGCTTGTTCAGAAGCTTGGAACTTCAGAAGTGCTCGTCCGAGTTGGTCGCATCCCCGATCCCGAATCGGCAACTCCGACTGTCAAAGCTGATGCCCCGAGAAACGACGATGTGGATTCGTTAAGAAATCCATTTTCATTTGCACCAACGGCTTCAACACTGAGTGCCGCTGGGACATCGGAGTCGCAGAAATTTCAGATGCTCTGCGATATTGTGAATGATCTCGCGGATCACGGAAGTCGCTACGGGGCCGTACTGCAACTGCAGCTTGCCAGCTTTGAACCATTGCGAATTCAACAGTTATTGAGCCGAATCAACGCGGGCTCCGTGGGCATCGTGTTTGATCCCGCATCTTGTACGATGACTGGTAAATCTCCGGTCTCGGTCTTTCGAGATTTCTACAAGCATATCGGATATATCCGGCTGCGCGACGCTCAAAAGGACGTGGATGGCGGCGGCATCGAAGTGCCCTTTGGCGATGGCAGTGTCGATTGGACTGAACTGCTGCCAACAATAGTGGAAGCGAATCTTCAGAGCTGGGTGTGTGTCGAACGAACCGGCGGTGAAAACCGCGCAGATGACGTCCGCGATGCCATCGGCCGCATTGCTCAGTTGTTGCCAAGTCTCGGCTAATCATGTACGCGGTCAGGAATGAGGGATTCAACGGCAATCGTTCGCATGTCCCTTCTCCCCTGCAGGCTGTTGATTTAATCCCAACCCGAAGCGTCAGCGAGGGATGATTGGCGAAAAACGCTGGTAATTCTATCCCTCACTGACGTGTCGGGTTGTGAAAATCCATTAAATCGACGGCCTGCCTGCCAAGGGGGAGAACGTGGCCGAGAGGCGGGATGAGCGACGGTTGACTTGATTTATTATCAAACGAAGCTCAGGAATACATCAATACCCACTCGCCCTGGCCCCCCGTATCACAGTTGTGATGATGGCAAATCGAATGTGGGGGCGAGGGGACAGTCGCAAGACCAGCCAAAGCATCATTTCTCACGCCGCGAAGTATATTACCCACTGCGGGCAGCGTTGCTTTGATTTCAGAGGGCATAGCCCTGGGAAAATCGGGGTTTCCGAGGATAGGAGCGCCTGATTCGGCGGAGCTTGGGGTAATATAAATCCCGTGTGGTCAGAAATGGTGCTTTCTACAGGTATGCACTCCAAAGTCCCTTCTCCACCTCGGGGGAGAAGGTGGCCGAAGGCCGGATGAGGGGGTTGATAATAATTCAACATTATCAACCCACAACCGGGAGATTTTTCTGACCCATCACCTAAGCCCTCTCCCCCCGAGGAGCATTCGCCAAATTGGAAAATCGTTCGCGGGGAGAGACGGGAGAATTGCAAAACACCTGCAGGCTCATTTCGGACCGCGTGAAGTTCAGCACACAAAATCGCACTATTCCCCTACAAGTTCTGGTTCCTGAATGAAGTCTTCCGCCAAGCGACCGCTGCTCGCTGATAAACATTTCGCAAACATGCATCGCTGGCTTGAGATGGAAGGTGAAGCGGAACGCGAACGTTTGGCGCAGCGCCGGAAGGCTCAGTCGTCAGACAGTGCGGAACGTTCCGGTGAGACACTGCTGGATCTGGTGATCCGCACGCACACCACCGGTCTCGGCGGGCGATATTTGATTACGCTGGCGAAGCGGCGATCTCCCGATCGATTGCCGTGGAATCGCTTCAAAGTCGGCAGCCCGATTCTACTGTCGGACAATCGCGACGAAGATGCAGAATCACTGCAAGGTGTCGTGAGCGCTCGTCGCATGGATTCGCTGGAAGTCGCTGTTGATGACTGGCCATCGAGTGATCGTTTTCGCCTGGACCTGTCACCGGACGAGGTGACTCGCAAACGGCAGGCGGGAGCAATGCAGTCTGCCGCGAAAGCTAAAGGTCGCCACGCACAATTGCGAGACATTCTGCTGGGCGAACGCGAGCCCACGTTTCACACAAACATGAAACCTCCAAGGGACATTTCGCAGCGGCTGAATGCGTCACAGCATGATGCCATCCGTCACGCATTGGCTGCCAATGATCTGGCTATTATTCACGGCCCACCGGGAACAGGAAAAACGACGACAGTTGTCGAAGTCATTCGTTTACTTGTCGCTCGCGACCAGCGAGTCCTGGCTTGCGCACCAAGCAACACGGCTGTGGACAATCTGCTGGAACGTTTACTCGCCGTTGGTGAACCGGCAATCAGGCTGGGACATCCTGCTCGCGTGTCGGAAGATCTGCGGCAACATTCGCTCGACGCACTCGTTGGCCGCCACGAATCCATGATGGTTGTCCATCAAATGATGCGTGAAGCCGAACAGATTGAACGAAAGGCAGAACGTTATACTCGCGGCAGACCTGCACCGGGGCAACGCGGCCAGCAGCGCCAAGAAGCAAGGGAACTCAAGCGGCACGCCCGAATTCTTGAAAAACAGGCCATCAGTGATCTGTTAAAGGATGCTCGTGTGATCTGCGCCACAACGACATTTGATGATTCTGTCCTTGACGATCTGCGATTCGATGTACTGGTGATTGATGAAGCGTGTCAGAGCGTTGAACCTGGATGCTGGGTGCCTTTACATCGTGCGGATCGATTGATTTTGGCGGGCGATCACCTGCAACTGCCGCCGACAATTCTGTCGGACGCGGCAAAGAAAGAAGGTTATGCCATCAGCATGATGGAACGACTTATCAATCACTATGGCGACTTGACTACACGGCAGTTGACTGTGCAGTATCGCATGCACGAGTCGATCATGGGATTTTCGTCGAAGCATTTCTACGACAACACTCTGATCGCAGACGATTCTGTGCGTGTACATGTTCTGTCTGATCTGCCGCGCATTCAGAGCGAATTGGTTTCCGACGACCCAGTCACATTTATCGACACTGCTGGAACCGGCTGGCAGGAAGAACTTGAGCCTGAAGGTTTGAGCAAACGTAATCCCGAAGAAGGTCGTCTGGTTCTGAAACAGGTCAATGCGCTCTGTGAGGCCGGTGTGTCGCCGTCTGATATCGCGGTTATCGCGCCGTACGCAGCGCAGGTTCGCTGGCTTCGCGAAAATGCAATCTACGATCACCTGGAGATAGATACGGTCGATGGTTTTCAGGGACGCGAAAAGGAAGCGGTTGTCATTTCGCTGGTGCGTTCGAATTCCATTGGAGAAATCGGATTTCTTTCCGATGCCAGACGTATGAATGTTGCATTGACGCGTGCCAAACGCAAATTGATTATCGTGGGAGACAGTGCGACACTGGCATCCTCCCCGTTCTTTCAATCCTTGCTGGCATGGATTGAGGAGTCGGGACGATATCGGACGGCGTGGGAATTTGCTGAATGATGCGACTGTCGGAGATCTGAATGCAACGTCACAATCAGATTCTGTTTGTTGCATCAATGCTTGCGATGAGCTGGTTTGGCATGATGGCAGTGCATGAACTCGGACATGTCATTGGAGCCGTGATTACTCGCGGTCATGTGACAGGTGTCGTGCTGCATCCGATGGCGATTTCAAGGACTGATGTGCATCCGAATCCCAATCCGGCCCTTGTCGTCTGGCTGGGGCCGATTTTGGGTTGCCTGTTGCCCCTCGGACTTCAGTTATTGATCCCGGCTCGCATGAAGATCCTGCGGAACTCGGCGACTTTCTTTGCCGGGTTCTGCTTGCTGGCAAACGGCGCCTACATTGCAGTGGGGGCATTTGACCGCGTTGGTGACTGTGGCGAAATGCTGCGAACCGGGACGCCACTGTGGCTGATGATTGCTTTCGGAGTTCTCACGATTCCATCAGGACTCTTTTTATGGCATCGCCTTGGTTCTTTAAAGCAGTTTCTTGACAGCCCGGAAATCATCACAGTTCGCACAGCATGGGTCGTAGCAGCAATCACAGGTACGATTTTTGTTGCGGAACTTCTCCTGTCGCCCCGGTAACACACTTCGCAGCGACAACCTACACCTCGCGCGGTCAGAAATACGGCTATCGATAGTCTTACGAATGTCCCATCTCCTCCCGCATTCGATTCGCCATCATCAAAAATATCCCACGGGGGAGAGCTAGGGTGAGAGGCAACGCCGTTAAGCATTTCATAGCGTAAGAACCAGCGAATAACCGACCTCATCAGACTTGTCGGCCATCGACTTCCCCTTCGAGGGGGAAAAGGGAAATGCGATCAATTGCCCTTAATGACATAATTTCTGAACGCGTACAACATAACGGATTTTGACTTAGGTGGAATTGTTAGATAACCCGGTGGCTCCCATTGTACCGGTGGGCTGACGCCGCACCGCTCGCCGAATCGCAGCGGATCAACGCAGCAGTGGTCCCAGCGCGTCGTTCCAGATTTTGTAGCCGTCGGCGGTCATGTGCAGCCCGCCGTTCAGCAACAGCTCTGGCCGTGGTTGGCCATTTCCGTCGAGCATTGGAGTCCACA
>JBDNFT010000762.1:0-3675 GCA_041689695.1 Planctomycetaceae bacterium
CATACGACAGGCATAATCACGCATCGGATCGCTGACGACGACTCGATCCAGAATCGTGCGCAGATGTAGAATTCGAGCCCCATCAATGACCGTCGATGTCTCAACTTTCTTCTTTAGAATTGTGCGTGTCACGACTTCATTGAGTTCCTCACGCGACAGAAACGGCACGACGACCTTGAACATAAAACGGTCCAACTGCGCTTCGGGAAGCGGGAACGTGCCTTCCTGCTCGATTGGGTTTTGCGTCGCGAGCACAAAGAATGGGGGTTCGAGCGTATAAGTCGTGCCGCCGGTGGTGACCGTGCCTTCCTGCATGGTTTCCAGCAACGCCGATTGTGTCTTTGGCGTCGCTCGATTGATTTCGTCGGCCAGCAGCAGTTGCGTGAAGATCGGACCCTGCCGGAACTCAAACCGATATTTACCCTGATCATCGGTCGTCATGATGTTGGTGCCGATGACGTCGGCAGGCATCAGGTCGGGCGTGAATTGGATACGGTTGAAATTCAGTTTGAGAACCTGCGACAAAGCTTTCACAAGTTCTGTCTTGCCCAGTCCCGGCACGCCTTCCAGCAGTACGTTGCCGCCGCACAGCAACGCTGTCAAAGTCGCTTCTACAACGCGCTGCTGACCAACGATCACCTTGCCGACCGCATCACGTACGGCCTGGAATTCGTTTCGAAACTGATCCGCCTCGGTCTGGAGTTCTGCGGGAGTAAGTTGCTGGGACATGACGACGATACTTTCTTATTGCGAATTTCGTGTTAAGTGATTGCGATTTGTTGTGCGACTTGTTCCGAGGCTCCAGCCTCGGAACACACTGCTCCGGAGGCTCCTGCCTCCCTAATCCTCGCGTTGGAGGCAGGAGCCTCAGATACATTGCGTTTCAGGGCTCCAGCCTCGGAACGAGAATTGTGTTCGGTCATTCCTTCTTTCCTCCATCCTGTTCACGGCGGCGTTTCATGTCGAGCAATCGTGACGTCGTGCCACCGTCGGCTAGCGGTGGCAACGAAGATGGCGGTGCTGGTGCCGTTGTTTTATTTTCTGGTTTTGAGCCGGTTCCGGCTGGTGGTCGTTGAGGTTGTTGGCGTGTCGCCATTGGTCGTCCAGCGGTTGACTCAGAACGCGCACGTTCTGCATCTGGATCACGTTCTTTGTTCAGCATCGACGATCGCACCTGCCCGGCTCGTTCCAGTAACGCACCCATCGTAGCGGTGGATTCACGTTTGTTACTGCGAAACAATCGCTTCATCCAACCAAAGTCCATTTGCACGCGACGAATCGCCACATCCAGCGGCAGTAAACACGCAATGCACATTAAGAACCAGTCAAAGATCGGACGGCTGCTGCGTTTCGGTTTCCGGTCACCGAAGATCGTGTTCGCCATTTCCTTTGGAGTTTCATCCGCGAGCAGTTCGACGCCACCCGTCTTCTGAGCGATCTCTCTTAGGACAATCGGGTTTGCGCGGAAGCGAAGATACTCGGGTGAATAGGAAACGATGAATCCAGCGTATGCGGTTTCCTGTCGCGTTCCATCGGTCGCTCCGATCATGACCTGATATCGGCCTTCACCTTTCAGAGACATGCTGGTTTGATATCGTCGCGGTGCGATCTGTCGAACGGGCTGCGACTGATTGAAGTTGTTCGGGCCTGTGACTGAGACATTGATATCCAGTAACGTTTCGCTGGGATGAAAATCTTCGACGACAACGACACCTTCATTGCCGTTAACGTATGTGTAGACTCGCAGGTATTGCTCGCGCCGTGTGCGGCTGATGCGAGTCACTATCTGAGTAACCAGTTGCTGATACTGATCCCAATTCACCCAGTCCTTACCCCAGCGTTCGTTGAAGTCCGACGTGAACGCGGCCGTCACGCCAAGCCCATAACGCCAAACGGCAAGAATGGGATCCGGTTCGGTGTCACCCGCTGCGATTTCCGCTTCGGTCGGCGGAGCGACCAGAAGAATGGTCGCTCGTGGATCTTCTTTTGGAGACGTCAAGACGTAACCATGCAACTGTGGCGATTCAGAGATGTCCTTCAACATCGGATCTGTGTTGACTCGCGCAGGTACAAAATCACGAACCTGCAACTGACTGCGACGAAGTGTCTTAGCCTCTTTGATAAAGATGGATGGCAACTGATTGGGATCGCTGGGAAAGTAGAAACGTCCCTTCGTCACGCCGGCAATCTCTTCCAGAATCGCGGTGTCGCCGTTATGCGGGAAAACTGCCACCGTCGAAACCGACACTTCGTTCTCAATAAACCTGGCAAGCAATTCTGGCGTTGGTGGCGATGCATCACCGTCCGAAATGATGATCATGTGACGGCTGGAAGCATCGCATTTGATCAACGCCTCAAGTCCCATTTTCATCGTTGTCCCGAAGGTGCCCATGTCGCCGATTTCTGCGATATTGATCATCGGCACAAGTTCGCTGTACTTAGACGCTGGCGTCAGTTCAAAGATCCAGTCATCACCCGACATCGTCTGCGCCAACGCGCCGACGAGATCTTCAGAGTTCAAGACCTGAATGGCTTTCTTGGTAATACGCTTCGCCCAACTGTTCCCGTTAGCAAATTCGCACGTATGCAAAATGATGGCCAACGCGCCCTTGGGCAGGATTTTTTTGTTTGTGATCTCCATCGAAATCGGCAATGCCTGTTCTACCAGCGATCCCTGCCACCCGCCGGGCCCGAAGCTATTGGGGCCACCGACCATCATGAATCCCAGCCCGAGATTTCGGATTGCGTCATGCAGTGCTTCGACCTGCGTGCCCAGCATCGAATCCGCCGCGACGTTTGCAAAAATCACTGCGTCGTAAGGCATCAACGACAAAGGATCATATGGAAACTCAAGAGCGTTCATCACATCGACCTGACGTTCTCCCTGCTTGAGCGCCGTAACGATCGACTGCCATTCTTTAGGCTCGTCCTGAGGATCGGTGACAACCAGAATTCTGCCTGGACCTTCGAGATAAAGATAATTTCGTACTTCGTTGTTTTCTGATCGGCTGTCGTCGTCCGGGGCAACTTCGATACGAGCGGAGTACTCATAATAGCCCGGCTGATCAACCTTGATCGGCACAGCGTAACGACTCTTACCCGCTTCAAATTCGACTTCCTGCCGAGCGATCGTCGTTTCGCCTTCTGACAAAACCAACGTCCCCTTTCCCTTCGCGAGGGAACTCAGCACAACGGAAGCTTCATACGTTTCCCCCAGCCTTACAAATCGCGGCAGGTCGAGACGTTCCAGCAGCACTTCATGCTTGTAGTCGTATTCAATCGGAACGACGTCAACGCGGACATCGCGCGCCTGCAGGTCGTCAATAATGTCCTTCAACTGTCCGACTGTTTCCGTACCGTCGCTCACCAGTACGATGCGTCCCGAGTTTTCCTCAGGCAACATCGCCGCGCTCAGGGCCAGCGACTGTTCCAGATTCGTCGCATCCTGGCTGACTCGCGAGTTGATATATTTTTCAAACGGAAATGTTTCACGCGGCGGGTATTCGACGGCAGCAGTTCGGCCGAACACAACCAGTCCCGCCTGATCCGTCGCTGGTTTTTCTGCCGCCGTTCCTGCGACCATTTCCAAAGCCTGGTTACGGGCTTCGTTGACAGAATCGGAAAGATCAACGTTGTACACAACGGAAATGACATCGCTGGTTCGCCCGGCTCGGG
>JBDNFT010000763.1:0-4361 GCA_041689695.1 Planctomycetaceae bacterium
ATCGCATCTCAATGAATTCAGGCGTGCGTCGATACTCTTTTTTCGACATCCACTTCGGGCGCGGCCCACGCGGCCATTTGACCGTTCGTTCGGTATCACTGATTCGCATCGCACTGATCGGGTTGTCATCTCGCTTGTGATGATTCGACAGCCAATCGGCAACGCACGAATTTCAGCGATCACTCTTGGCGACAGACGCTCTTCTGCTTGATCAGAGTCGAGCACAGTCGTCAGATCGTCAAACTCAAGACAGCCGAGTTCAGCTTGACTGACGAGTCGCAGCGTGAGCTTCTTGATCGTCGCGATGGGATCTTCGCGTTGGCATCGAGAACTTCGCACAGTGGAAGTTCGTAGGTTTGAATCATCGACCGCTGAAAAATGCTAAAGCACTGCAACGAGCGGCTTGCTAGAATGGACATGAACCCTCCGTGGTCAAATGTTGACACACGACACCAGGAAAGGTCCACGCCCGCAGCATTCTAACGATCAGTAGGGTCACGCCATCGACGTCATGACTGTACGCGGAAAAGAAACTTAAAATTTATGAACGCGACGGATCGCGTTCTTCAACGCTGCGCGGTCGTCGCAATTCACGGTCGCCAAAACGCAAAATTCCCGTGGACAACGCCATTCAGGCCTGACATCTTTGAGCTCTCTTTGAGCTCTTCCGATCCGTCGGCCTGCAATGCCGTCAGAGCGTTGAACACGTCGTGACAACCGGGTTCCGGAAACTGGCGGCAAAACCACCGTTTTCCAATTCAGATTGCAATTTTCTGCCAAATGTCTGACAAATCACTTGTTTCGTTTATTTCGATTGGCGAAAGTGTCGTAAGTTTTGTGCGGAAAGTCGAATTCCCGTTTACCGTCGTCCCAAACGACGGCCCTATTGAAGTAAATTCCTTCGTTGAAAAACGACGGCCCAATACCATGATCTCATTGCAAGATTCCCCCGATACCGTTTCTCCTGATGACGTTGACCAAAAGCAGGTGGCGAATTCCAGTCGTCAGCTTGCTGGTGTTCTCTCGGGTCGAAAGCGCAAGAGCTACCGTCTGTCGATCGATGGCGAAGAATGCGACATCCCGCAGGCGGCGTTGCGAATGCTGAAGGATTTGTTGGTTCAGTTGTCCCTGGGAAACTCGGTGACTCTGATGCCGATTCATGCCGAACTGACGACTCAGGAAGCGGCCGACCTGCTGAGCGTTTCACGTCCGTATCTGGTAGGATTGCTTGAGGCTGGGAAGATTCCGTTCCATAAGGCCGGAAGTCATCGCCGCATTGTTCTGAAGGATCTGATGGCGTACAAGAAACAGCAGGAACAGGAAAGTGATGCCGCAATGCTGGAACTGGCCCGGGAGGCGCAGGAGCTTGGCTTTGGGTATGACTTGTGAGTCACTTCGCAGCCGTGTTCGATGCCTGCGTTCTGCATCCGGCAGAGCTTCGCGACTTTCTGATGTGGTTGGCTCGTGCTCGCCTGTTTCGTGCGAAGTGGACGGAAAAGATTCACGAGGAATGGACTCGGAGTATTATCCGGCGATTCCCCGAATCTGAGGAGGAAATTCGTCGAGCAAAACTTCAGCGAACAATAGCCCTGATGAATTCCGCAATTCCTGACTCATTGGTGTCGGGATACGAATGCCTTATCGAAGGAATTCAACTGCCTGACCCTGATGACCGCCACGTTGTTGCGGCTGCCGTTTTCGCAAAGGCTGAAGTGATCGTTACGTTTAACCTCAGGGACTTTCCGGCAGCAATCCTGAAACCGCTGCATGTTCAGGCTCAACATCCAGACGATTTTATTGTCGGCCTGATCGATATCGACGGAATGGCCGTCTGCGAAGCGGCTCGAAAGCAAAGAGCGAATTTGCTAAATCCGCCGAAGTCAGTCGGCCAGTTGCTCGATGGTTTCGAACGCATCGGTTTAGTCAAAACGGTTGAGTTCCTTCGACGGCGGCGTGAGTTCCTATAGCGTTAAGTGCATGGCACCTGCGATCGTGGCACCTGCGATCGTGGGAGGAGCAATCGCGCCTTGCCAAACAATTCGGCAAGGAAGCAATCGACTGGCTGAGTGAGCGTCTGCGGAACAACACTTTGACGTCATGGGGCAACACCGAGGATGTTGCGCTGCTGATCGCTGCCGCGAGCACGAAATTGCAAGCCAGCATCATCCGAAAATGCGCCGCAGCATCCGCCGTGAAGGATCTTACGGAAGAGACGTTTGACAAGTTTGTCGATCTGCTGGAACTTCGCCCCGGCAAGAACGCCACTTGGATTGACTGGTTCGATTGGGGTTACGTGCTTGATAATGAATTTGCAAGGCATGACCATTCCGCGACGGCCTACCGAAAAGCCATACAAATCAACCCGGCATACGCCTACGCATGGAACAATCTCGGTAATCTACTGGCGGACGATCTCGATCGAATTGAAGAGGCAACCGGATGCTATCGATTTGCCATCAAACGCGACGCATCGTTGGACGCAGCTCGACTCAACCTCGTATTCCTGTTGCGTGATCGACTTGGCGAGTCGCAAAAGGCTCTTGAATTGTTAAATGATCTACGACGAAATCCAACTCCGCCGATCACAACTGCCCGACAAGACCGGGAGAACGTGACAGGCCTTACCGAATCAGCCGGAATGCGTTTGCGATTCAGGCTCGGAGAGCCAGCACAGCCCTTGCCGGTGGCTCGAGGGGCTGTTGATTTAAAGGGCGACGAAAAGCATTGTTCAGAGCGATTCAGTAGTGCCTTCCACGTTGATTTATTGTTGACATGACAATGTACACGGTGCGTGTTGTTTTTCATGGTTCCGCTGACCATCGTCCAGGCAACGCTCGAACACGTTTAAGCAGTTCTCTCAGTGAACTTCGTGTTCTCCGTGGTGCCCACTGCGATTGGATTGCTTCGCTACTGAACGCGATCGGTGCGATTCAGTATGAGCACGAGGGTTTGATTGGGTCTTCAGGACAGGAGTTGACTGTGTTGTGGTTGACGAATAAATCAAGGGACGCTGCCATGCATCACGTTGCACACGAATTCATCGACGACATCCTCGAAGCATGTTAGGATTCCGGCATGATCACATCCTTGCCAATGACTGAAGCCGACATTCTCAACGAAATTGTTGAGCCTAGTCGCTGCAGATTCAGCCGCCAACTTGCTGAAGAGTTTCTGTAGACTTCGCTGCAGCACCAGTTTTGTGCGGGCAATCGTGACGAGAGTACCAAGCCATGTTATCGCATATCAACCAATTGAATCGACGTGACCTGATTCGAATTGGCGGATCTGGTTTATTGGGGATGAATCTTCCTCGGCTGCTGCGTGCTGAAGAAACTTTGAATGCGGTGGTCCCGAAATCAGGCCGAGCGAGGTCGGTTATTTTTTTGTTTCAATGGGGCGGGCCAAGCCATGTCGATACGTTCGACATGAAGCCAAATGCACCCGACGGTTACCGTTCTCTGTACAAACAGATTCCAACGTCGGTCCCCGGCATGGCAGTTTGCGAACACCTGCCGGAGACCGCAAAGATCATGCATCGCGTGGCACAGATTCGAACTGTGCATCACACGATGAACAATCACAATTCCGCAGGCTACACAGCGCTGACGGGTTACGAACCGCCGATTGACGATCAGCGACTTCGCGAATCGCTGGATCTTTTTCCAGGCTACGGCTCCGTGGTTGATGCGGTTGCTCCAAATACCAACGGGATGCCGACGTTTGTGTCGTACCCGTATCAGATTTCTGATGGTTCCACGACGCCTGGTCAGCGAGCAAGTTTTCTTGGCAAGCAGCATGATCCGCTGTTCTTTCGGAATGATCCGAATGATGCAGATTTTCGATTGTCGCAGTTGAGTCTGCCGTCAGATATTTCACTGGCGCGGCTTGCAGACCGAAGAGCTCTGCAGCAGATCATTAATCAGCAGGCGAGAACTCTGGATCAGTCTGCTGCAGCGCAGGGGCTGGATGCTTACTACATCCGCGCGCTGGAGATGCTGAATTCCGAAAAGGTGCGTGAAGCGTTTGATCTGTCCAAAGAACCGACAGTGTTGCGTGAAGCGTACGGTCGCACGACGTACGGTCAGGGCTGTCTGCTGGCGCGGCGTCTGGTTGAGTCCGGTGTGAAATTTGTGACGGTGTATTTTGCTCAGAGCATCGGCGGGCGAAGCAAGACCGATGGCGGCTGGGATACGCACGGGTTTGATAATACGCGCATGTACGAAATCCTGCCTGAGTGGCATTTTCCTGTGACGGATCGCACGTTGCCTGTTCTGTTGAACGATCTCAGTGATCGTGGTCTGCTGGACGAAACTCTGGTGGTCTGGATGGGCGAATTCGGACGCACGCCAAAGATCAATGCA
>JBDNFT010000764.1:0-4775 GCA_041689695.1 Planctomycetaceae bacterium
ACGCCTTCGACATTGTCGAGCGTCATTTCTTCCCAGTCGGCCAGTTTCAGATTGTCCCATTCCGACAGCGACATACTGTTCCATGCCACGCCGTCCGGAAGTGTGCCAGGCACCGGAATTCTGGTCATGTTGCCTGCCGCATCGTAGGCGGGTGTCGTCCATGCCGATGACGTGGCATTGGTGATCGTCTTGATTTCATTGACCGTGTTGGTCGTGCGGGACTGGTTCAGTTCCCAAGTGCCGTTGCCGTCGTTGTCTTGTTTGAAACCCGACCAGTTGCCGGTTTCGTCCAGCGTCCAGTTCTGCCCGAAGGTCGGACTGGTGATGGCTGTTCCGCCAGTGTTGAGTGTCCCACGATTCAGATTCTGCAGCCTCTGCAGTTGATCGTAGCTGTAGAGTTCATCAGAACCGACCGTCATGCCGGGCGACAAATTGTCACGCCATGTGCGATTCGACACCCGATCATAACCGTACTTCACGCGACCCAGCGTCGTGCTTCCGGCTGAGTTCGCCCAGTGACTATCGGTTACTCGGCCAAAACGATCGAAGCCCAGATAGATGTCGCCCGAATCAGGATTGTTGCCACCGGCTGTCCCAATCAATGTGTACTGAATACTGCTTTCTGGATACACAGTCTTCACAAAACCGGACAGACCCAGATAGCTGTAGTCCACAAGATTTGCAGTCGCACCGAAATCCTTCATGCCCCGAACGCGACTACACGCGTCATCGATACTGCCCGTCGTCCCGTAATCATCCACGACATTGCGACCATTCGGATATGTCATGCCGGTGCTCCGAATCGTGTTCGCAGAACCGCTGGCGTAGCTGTACTGGACCTGCGGCGTCGTGCCGGTATTTACCGTCACCGCATGTGCCTGCCAGGACTGCGTGATCTGTGCAAAGTCGTTGTAGGCATTTTGCACCTGATTCACGACACTGCCTGAACCGATCGTCGCATTGTCCCAGCTCGACATGGTCGTCACGAGACCACGAACATCGTATTGGGTCGAAAGCCGGCGGACGGCTGAGTCCACACCTGCACCTGGCGTCGTCACGCAGTCGTGAATCTGTCGCCCTAGCCCGTCAAACACATACGAGTGCGCACAGCCTCGCTGATCCGTGAATCGTTTCCGTTGACCCAGTCGATTGTAGCTCAGCAAAACGACATCACTGCCGCCGACGGAATCGGGATAGGCCACTTGTTGCAGCAACGTGCTGGTGGCGAGATCCGAATCCGTCAGCGTTGTTCCGTAGGTGTAGTTTGTTGTTTGATTGCCGGTTTGAGAATTCCACGCGGTGAGCGTCGCGACGTTGCCATCCGCGTTGTAGCTGGTTTGAGTCGTGCGATTCACGTCGGGCTGCACCGGCCCACTGGCTTGGTAATTTTCGATCAGTTTGACGGCTCGACCAGCCGCATCGAAGTCAAATCGAGTTTCCTGATTGTTCGGATCGAAGACAGACGTTCGATCTCCCGCATCGTTGTATTGTGTTGTCGTGACAAGTACAGAATTCGAACGCGTGGGCACTGTCGCCGGGCGCGTGAACGTGGCACCACCGTTTGTCCCATAGTTGGCGAATGCAATCTGTCGGCCTGCACCGTCTGTCCAGGCGGCCTGCCAGGTAACTCGTGCGTTGGGAGTGAGCGACGGACTTCCCAAGGCACCTTTTTGCGTATCGGGAGCGTTGTGATACCGCTGCTTTGCGGACGTCTGCATGACGGTTCCGGCGGCATCATAGATCAGTGACGACTGTTCCATAATCACGTCATTTGTCACAGTTCCTGCGTCCGCGTAGGTGGATTCGCTACATGCGGTCATCTGCGTCAAATTTCCATCACCGCCCGCGTTTCCATTGTCGTACTGATTTCCGCTGACCTGCACCATATTGTTGCCAGCCGCTCCGCCTCCCGTCGGATCTGTCCATATCGCTCCGGTGTCATTGGTCCCCACGAACATTTTCGCCTGCAGGTTTCTGACATCCAGGACAGCGAATCCAATCGTCCCGCCGGGTGAAGCCGTACGATTCCGGCGCTTCATGACATCGTAGCCAAAGGACGTCTCATTATAGTTCGTTCCCGACACTCCGATTCCTGACGCAGGAATCAGGTGATAGACCCGCTGACTGGCAAGCAAACAGCAATCTGTGTACTGGAATGTGGTCCACTTACGGAATGTGGATTGCGGGAACGAATCCGTTGGGAGTAATTTTCCGGAAGTCGATGCGAGCACGGCTCGAATGACGGCGATGGGTTTGCCCGATTTGTCGAATTCACGAATCTGAACCGGGTTGATGAGCGTAAACACATAACTTGGCGCAGTGCCGGTGGCATAGCCTGTGGCAGAACGCACAGTGTGAACGGCATCATCGTAGACAGTCCAGACGGCACTCCGGATGGTGGTTGCCACGCCATTGATATCAATCACATGCGACGGACCGAGTTGCTGCGTATTGCGCCCGAGGGAATCAGGTGTCAGATCTGTGACAAGATTCAGGCCACCGCCGGATGGGGTGGTCCAGCCAACAGGAGCGCCAGACACAATCGATGTGTCCACGTCATCGATCCGCTGCATCAACGCACCCGTCAATGCGTCGTAGACAAACTGGGAGATAAAGCCGCGCTCATTCATGGACCAGGTCTGATGACCGATGACATCAAAGTAATCCTTCCGTGTGGTCGCGACACCGGAACCATTCTGAGCCACCGGCACGATTGGCAGCGTGGTCGTTTTCTGAGCAATATGCGTTGTGCCGCTGTGGAATGTGTACGCGAACGTCGTCTCAATCTTTAGCAACGGATTTGCTGCATCTGGATACGCAGTGTCTTTTGAGACCGGATAAACGGTGGTGGCGTCCACCGTTTGACTTGTGTACTCAAACGAACGCACTGTAATCAGTGTCCCCACCTGACCTTTTCGGATCTTTTGTGCCTTCACATATCCATCCGCCAAGGCCGAACCACTCGCACTAGAAGAACTCCCTAAATTTGTGTAGTACTCAGTGACCTGAATCAGGCCAACGTTGTCGCGAAGATACTGATACTTTCCTGTCGCGGCAGAATAGTGCAGCAGATCATCAAATGCATCGTCATATCCCGTCACCGCTGACGGCTGAGCCATCCAGATCTGTCGAGCCGCGTCATCGTACAGGAAGAACGTACACCACTGATCCGCACTGGTCGCTGATGCCTTCAACACTGACAGCATCGTTTGCCCGGCATAATTCGCGTAGGTGATAGTTTGACTGTCGTCCGGGCGTGTTTCGATGGTCTTATAGATCCAGACGTTAGTTCCCGGTGTCGTCGATGCAGAACTTGAAGAGGCACCTCCACCCGCATAACGCGGATTGCCTGAATAACTGAAAGTGATCGTCTTCGAGCCTGAATAGATCCGCTCCAGTGAGACTCGATCGTTGCTATCAAATTCGTAATAGAAGTCGGCAAAAAGAGAAACGGTCGTGTCGCTTGCCGCAAACGGGAGACCACCACTGGCTGTTGTCAGACGAGCAAGTGCCGAGCCTGACAACGTCGAGGCACCAAATTGTGGAAGATTGACGGGGTTCCAGTTCCAGCCAATCCCCCGATCAAAATCAACCTTTTGCTGATTGCTGTATGTGCGAGATTGGCCCCACGGAATTCCAAATCCTGGCGCAGAAATATCGGTTGCTTCCAGTCGTACCTCCCCGTTGAAGTATCGGACTGGCCCAGTGCTTGTGTTCTTGCAGGAACAAGGGCCGGTTTCCTTT
Source organism: Planctomycetaceae bacterium (assembly GCA_041689695.1). Taxonomy (GTDB): domain Bacteria; phylum Planctomycetota; class Planctomycetia; order Planctomycetales; family Planctomycetaceae; genus SXXK01. The sequence goes on from JBDNFT010000764.1 coordinate 3,745, forward strand.
ATTTTCGACGAAGAACTACTGGAACTTCCGCCAGAGGACGACGAAGTTGAAGAGACCGATGAACTACTGGAAGATATTGCAGATGACGAACTTGTCGTTGATCCGGAACTCGAAGAACTGCTGGAACTGCTGCTCGAACTGCCACCAGAAGATGAACTCGGCCAAGGCCCACTGGAGCTTGACGAAGAACTTGACTGTGAACTTGAACTCGATGACGGATCGACCGGACGAGAGCTGCTGCTGGACGACGAGCTTGAAGATGAAAAGCCACCAGATGATGAGGACGACGAGGACGAAAATCCAGAGGAAGACGAACTCGAAGAAGCAGGACCACTGCTCGAGCTTCCAGTCCCTGAACTTGTAGACGATGGATTTTGGGAAGAACTGCTGGATGGAATCCAAATTGAGTTGGAAGAACTGCTGCTCACAGAATTACTGGACGAACTTGAGATTGAACTACTTGAAGAATTCCAGATCGAACTGCTTGAGGAATTCCAAGTCGAACTCGAAGAACTTGAGCTGGAACTGCTCGATGAACTCGACTGTGAGCTGGAACTTGAAGAGTTGAGTGATGAACTCGAACTACTTCCGCCGACGGAACTGGAAGACGACGACATCAAACCACTGCTTGAAGACATCAACACATTCCCCCAATCCAGCTATTGGAATAGGATCCACTACTCGCACATGTTACCGGGCTGTTTTGGATCCGTCAAACGCGGTTTAAGTACACGTGTAAAGAATTGCGACCTCAGCGTGGAGAGTTGCGGAAGAAGAATCGGCCCCACTGGCCCTGTGGCCAATGGCGTGGACTTAGGATGTTTTCTTGTAGCGGAACTCGCCAGGAGTTTCGGTTTTCCCTGCAAACACGGGGTGCCGAAAGTCTTGGCGACTTCCGCTACTCGTTAAGTCCACGCCATTGGGCCCTGTGGCAGTGGACCGCAGGTTTGGAAACCAACAGGAGCGGCACGTACGCGACAGGTCTGTCCCCACTTGGCTTTACGCCAGTGGAGCAGAGGTTTGACGACTGC
>JBDNFT010000765.1:0-3454 GCA_041689695.1 Planctomycetaceae bacterium
CCGATGGAGAAACACCCTGGATAACGGTTCTCTGGAATGCTTCCGAATTCGTTTGCGAGCGTTCTCGAAACTGTTGGTCGATGTCAATAAATGCCAATAGCTCGCTTCGATGCGCGGGATACCGCGCCGCAAGGGCCTCAGCATCGACCGTGATTCCTGCTTCAGCATTCTGCAGATACTCGGCAAGAACTTCCTCAAACTCCTGAAAGAGTTGAGGCTGAGAAGGATTGGAATTGTTCATGGTACAATCTTTCCCTCGGCCTTTTCACGCAGCGTCGCAAGGCCGCGTTGAAGCAGACCGGCAACGGCGGCAGGTGACTTACCGAGCGTCTTCGCAATCTGTTTTAGAGGGAGTTGTTGCCAATAGTGCAGTACGATCGCATCGCGTTGAGCATCCGGAAGTTCTTCAACAAGGTCGGCAACGCTTCTGGCAAGTTCTTCCTGACACATCGCGACCGACGGGGTTTTGACAGGAGAGATCAGAGCACGCGCGAGAAACATCGAAGACTGATCAAGCTGTTGCTGAATATTCTGTTCTTTAAACACATCTCGGACGCCACGGTGTTGATCGCGAACTGCGTGCGACACAACACCGGCCAGAATTGTTCGCAGCCAGGCCATCAGTTCGGCATCGCTGCTGCCTCGGAAATCGTCAGCCGCCTGATGAGCCTGAAGCATCAATTGCTGGACAATGTCAGAAGGATCCAGCCGGGCGCGCAGGTGTGTTGGTAGCTGCGTTCGGGCGAGGAACCGCAGGTAGTTTCGATAACGCTCAAATTGTTGCTCGCTGATGTTCAACGGAATCGATCCGAATATTGGAAGTTACTGGACTGCCGCGAATGGTAGTCGGAGCCCTGCAGTTTTGCGATTCCGGAATAGTGTTTTTGTTCGTGGCGCCATTCCGGTATCGGAACTTTGGACCACGAAGCTGGAACGATCTACGCTGTCACCGTTCTGCGTCGCAGATTGCGGGCCTCACGCTGCATGAAGAAGAAAGTGGCAAATAGCGACCAGAGGCAGACTGCGGCGAGCACAAACAGGAAGGTGCTCCATCCGTGATTTTGTGCGATCCCGCCGCCAAAGTAGTAGAACGCGGCCGTGGCAGCAAAACCCATCGCATCAAGGATGGCCACCAGAAATCCTGAATGCGGCCCACCAAAGTCAATCGAAAACACGCTGGCCGGAATGTAATAGCACGGTGAAAGGCAGAGCCCGAACAGAAACAGCAATATCAGTGACACGAGCATGGCTGTCGTGCCCGTGAGTTGCCACTGTGGAAGCGTGGCGAAGACCAGCAGACAGCTGGTTGCTGTCAACAGTAAACCAGCCATCACCCAGGCCATCGTCCTGCGGTCAAGCCGGTCAAATACGAACCCGCCGATCAATACGGAGATTAAACTTCCCAGAGGAAATGCTGAGGCCGCTCTGGAAGCTTGTGCGGTGTCGAGACTCAACGTATCCTGCAGATACATCGGAACCATCAGCAGAAAATCCCACAGAATGGTGAGTCCCATCAGGCTGCCTGAGATCAACCAGAATCGCAGACTGGAGAAGAAATGCGGCAGTGCCTGAAGCAGCGTCAGCCCATCAAATGCGTGGGGTGCTTTTGCCAACCTTGAACCCGCGGAATTTGCAGGAATCTTCGATTCTGCATCCGGAATCGGCGTATCGGGTTTGTCCTTCATGGCAATCGCATAGAACAGAGCGATTCCCATTCCCGCTGCCGCTGCGATCCACAGCATTCCGCGCCATGAGATCCATGCGAGCAGCGATCCCAGCAAAAACGTTGCTGTCAATGTGCCAACTCGGGAGCTTGTTGACAATATTCCCCACACTCGACCGTACTGTTTCGGTGCCACCCAGTTGACGATGATTTTTGTCATCGATGGCCATCCGGCTGCCTGAGCCATCAACGTGACAAAGAACGTGGCCTGAAACATGATGAGCGATGACGACATCGCAAAGAGTCCGACGAACAAAGAAGCTACGAACAGAGCGATCGTGAATGTTCGCCTGCCGCCAAACTTATCAGCCGCCCATCCGCACAGGAATTTTCCCGCGAGTGCTCCGCATGTTCCCGCGGCCAGCACCTGACCCCAGCTTTCGAGATCAATTCCCAGTGACGCTTCTTCGCGAATCGATGTCCCGGCAACTGTGGGAATCATCCGGAGCACCATCGACATGGCGTAGCCGATGTACATGGTACTGATCGTTGCGACTTGCTGCCGTCGATAGTTGGACACGCTGGTGTTCATAGAGATGCATTCCTGAGTGGCGAATCCCGCCGACGGAGCGGCGGGTTGACTGTACTCCCATCGTTCCGCCGACGGGATGCCCGGGTCCTTAAACACTCTGTAAAGTTCGTCTCGTATACATCGAACAATCCGAAGCGGTCAACTCCAGCAATTGCTTCAACTGTTGTTCCACAGACTGCAGCAACGCATCAGTCTTCGTGCCGCGGTCGCGTTTGGGGCTGACCTCAATCGGTTCGCCAACCTGAATGATGGCCTTCATCGGCCCGTGAACTGTCGCATCGCCGTTAAGGTGTTCGTTGAATCGTTCGACCGTCTCCAGAATACGCTCAGCAGTAGGTTTTGAAGCTACATACCGTGCTGGATAGAGACTGAGCGACTGAGCAAAGCCGGCGGTTTTCAGATGTTTCCAGCGGCGATCGAGGTCTGCGGCAGCAAGGTTGCCGTCAATCATGGCTGGCAGGATTACTCGTCGTAGTTCTTTGACGCGCAAAATCACAGCACCTTGTTTCGCACCGCCGAGCCATTCCGTTTCGAGTGGAGCCAGAAGATGATCAATCAACCGGGCAAGTCGGTCCTCCAATTCTCCGGTATGCGATTGTCCGAGGTGCTCCTGTTCTTTCAGGGAAAGCAGAGCGTTGCCGACTCGATATATCCGTTCAACAAGACACTGCCCTTTCTGAGGCTGCCACGACAAACGCTGCTCGATGCTGCTGAGCATTGCTCCGGCCGTCGCTTCGATGTCGCCCTGATAGACATAGCGAATTGCGACCGGAACAGTGAAAACTTTGCGTGTGGGCGACGAGGATTCCGTAGTTGCTTTATCCAGCTTCGCGGCGGCGGTATGAGCGATAAAAGAGACTCCTTCCTGAAGTACGTTCAGATGGTCATTGGCCTGGCTCAGCGCGCCTTCGGGAAACAGGACCAGTGGTCGCCGACCTTCGACCAGAATGTCGATTCCTTTTTGAACTGCCTGCCGATCGATCCCTTCGCGATAAACGCTGAAAGCGCCCAGTCGTCGAAGTAACCAGGCAAGCATGCGACTGCCTCGAAATAGATGGGAGCTGGCCATGATGAAGAAGGGCTGCTTTAACTGACGAGACAGGCTTTGCAGCACAATCGCGTCGGACATTCGGCAATGATTAGGAGCCAGAAGGATTCCATGTCCTGCCTCCTGCAGCCTTCGAATCGCCTCATCGCCG
>JBDNFT010000766.1:0-8224 GCA_041689695.1 Planctomycetaceae bacterium
GAGACTTTGATGCTGAAGGCTCCCAAATTCCGATTGCAGGAATGCGGAGTCAACGCGACGCCGCCGATGCTCGACACGTTTGCTAAAACGCTCGCCACCTCAGATACATGCGGTGTGTTGATGAAGGGCGTTGCCAGCCACGCGGAGGCCATTGCTGCTCTCACGCAACGCCTCAGAATGTACCTCGATTTCATTAACTTCAAGACAGATCAGATTCCTGATTTGATTTGGTCTTCGCTGACTGGAATTGGTGAACCGATTTCGGCATTGTCAAAATTGCTTAAAGAAGCGGCGTTACTCGATAGGGGAACCGAAGTCTTCGTAACTGTGGATCAATGTGAAGAGCTGCTTCGACTTGAGCAATCTGATACCGATCAAGAGGAGCACGGACGATTTCGAAAGATTCTCGACAAGGTGATCAGCTCCCGAGAAAAGGGCGTATCTTATCGGCTTGGCACAAGACCTAACGCGGTTTGGAAAGGCAAGAGCGAAGAAGTTCGTGATTACATTAAGGTGGACCTGGATGTATTGTTCAGTAAGAAGGAACATTCCAAAAGTTTGTTTCCCAGGTTTGCTGAAGACGTGTTCGTTCGACGACTTCAAGAAAATGAACTTTCGTTGTCGAAGTTTCAGCCTGATGTCCTGAGTGAGTTTTTCTCTGCATCCCCAACTGCAAGTGATCGCGCAAAGGAATGTGCGCCAGCGAAACGTCCGGAACGAGTTTTGAGACTAGAGAAGGAGTGGCCAGATAGCGTTACGGAGAAGCTGGTTACGCTGGCCAGGTCAGACGTACTCTCCGCGAAGCTTGGTGAAGCTTGGTTTCGCCAAGCTTCGGCAAAAGCTAAATCGGGTTCCCAGGTTTCCGATGCTGAACGAGAAAAAGCAGTTCAGGAGCTTGAACAATTCGAATCGTCTCTGCTTCCGTGGGAGGTAGCCGATCGACGGTGGTGGAAGAAGGAGCGGACGGGCCAAGCTGTCCTGCAGATCGCAGCAGGTAATGCTCAGCGGGTACCATACCGTGGAAAGCGAGATATCCTTGCTTTGTCGGGAAAAAACATCCTCGTCTTTGCACTGATCTGCCAAAAAATCTGGGAGGCATGGATTCAGCAAACCGACGCACGTTCTGCTTCAACAACTGTGCCACGGCCACTTCCGAATTGGCGACAGGATGAGGGCATTCGTGCGGCCAGCGAGGTTTGGCATAGCAAAATCTCATCAGCACCCAATGCCGATACTGTCCGCCGCCTGATAGATGAGCTGGGGAGCCGCTTGCGACGCCAATTGCGAAACGACAAACCAATGTCTTATCCGGGCGCCAATGGCATCTCACTTCGAAATGTCGAGTTGGAAGCAGACCCTGAACTCAAGGAATTATTGGACCATGCGACGGCTGAAGGGTTTCTTCAGGTCTCTCGGCATACTTCAAAGTCACCATCGCGAGGGCATTCGCAGAAGTGGTACACTCACCCCATTCTGGCACCGTACTATGAGCTGACTGTGGCTCACACAAAGGAACCTCTTTACCTGTCCGTCGCAAAACTTCGCTCCTGGCTTGTAAACGCTGATCTACTTGAAAAACGACGTGCACCACCGAAACAACCAGATGCAGCGACGAAAGAACAAGTAAGAAGGGAGTCGATCCAGCGAGGTCTATTTGATGAGATTGAAGAATGAGCGGACCACTTCGCCCTTTTGGACCTTTGGACTGGATCCTGTCGCGGCTGCCGGAGATTCAGGTCTGGTCATTGGTCGGGACGATTTCTCCGGAGGATCGTTGTCTCTCAGTCCTCCGCGAAATCAGCGAATCGCGGCGCATATCTCACGCTAACTTTCTCCGCATCGAGCCCGATGCCAGAAAAAGCAACCCGAGGTTCCGGCAGCCGTTTATCCAAAAATTGGACTCAAGCCACAAGGCTGCATCAGCGATCGCTCAAAGTCAACTTTCAATTCGGACAGAAGGTATCCTATGTCGTGAGGAATCACTGATTGAGGTGTCCAGGGCAACCCTTTCTGCTTGCCATGAAAATTTGATGATCGACATTTCTGCAATGCCCAAGCGTTACTTCTTTCCGATGCTGACGTTGGCACTGGAATCCAGTCGATTCAGCAACATAGTAGTGACCTATACGACTCCGGAACGTTATGGTGATTCTTTGGCGGAAGATCCATTACCGTGGAATGCCTTTCCGATGTACGGTGCAACTCCGCCACGGGGTGAGACCGAAGTCAAGCTGCTGATTGGCGTTGGTTATCAACCATTGAAGCTGGAGGGGATACTGGAGGGTTTTCGCAGCAGAGTCAGCAATGTCGAATTGTTACTCCCCTTTCCGTCGGTACATCCGGGGTTCGTCAAGAACTGGGAGTTCATTCTTCAAGTCCGACGTGTACTGCCAGGACTGCCAACCAGCGCAATCAAGCGAGTTGCAACAACGAACACCCCGCTTGCCTTTGACCGTATCGTAGCAATGGCGAATTCCGGAAGAATCCATTCTGTGCTCGCTCCATTTGGACCGAAGCCGATTTCACTTGCGATGTGCCTGTATGGAATCGCCTGTCGGCAAAACGGCATTCCTGTAGAAATTGGATACACGCAGCCACAAGTTTATAGCGACAGTTACTCTTCCGGCGTTGCAACTGCAAACGGACGACCTGTGACAAATGCTTTTTGTGTACGACTCGGTGGCAGAAATCTTTACTCACTCGAACGCTGAGTCACCGGAATTCATTGCCACACTACTCCCGCGACGGAACCTTAAGTTTTGGCGATCGGTTGCCCGGCCAATTCATCAGCATCGACCGTCGGCCCCTTTTGCCTTCCCTTCGAAACGGCACAGGCACCATGCGCTTGGGAAGGCAACTTTCCCAAGACGCTGGCCAGTTTCGGCCATGAAGAGTTCAACGTGCTTCAGAATCGGAGGAACCGCAAAAGGGAGGAATCGAAAAGGGACATTCTACTTTATCGATGGGTACAATGTCCCCAGCACTACCTTCTCGGGGATGATCGGAGATCGGGTGACCGGCAAGAACTTTGATTGTTGGAAGCAATGGCTCGATTAGCAGTTGGTGCATCAGGCAAAATACTTCAGGATTGATTTGCTGTGTTAGGCGAATCTGCCAGATTATCTTCACGTGCCGCAGCGAGGCAACATAGCCGAATGTCCTGCTGAGATCGGTTTGGCTTTCGTGAACAACACGGGCATTGCGACTTGGCAGAACACAATTGGGCAGCACGGGGATTGCGCATGAGTGTTCAGCGAATGCGGCGTTTGGCTCATGCCGGGCCGGGAATTAAACTTTGCTTCCTGCCGGACGAGCAAAATGTCGATTTAAGATAATCGAGGTCGCTTATATCGCTGCAAATCACTTTTGATCGCATATCTATGCGATCTGAACGCTTAAAAACGAGCGTTCTGAGAGGCGGCTCCAGGCAGGTGGCCCAGCCTCAAACTGCGCTAGTGGACTGTGCATTCACTTGTCCAGGACGTTGCCCAAGATTCGCATCACGCGGCGAGTGTTGGTCTGCTTCAGCGGGATCAGCGTCACGCCTCGCGAGCGGTTTGCTTCGGATGCTTCGTCGAGCTGAGTGATTAGCTCGGTCAGTTCATCGATCAAATTCTGCGGGGCTTTGACGACCAGCGAATTCGTCTCCGTCTGAACTTCAATCGTCAGCAGCGGCGCAGAAGAGGCGGCGTTGATCTGACGTAGCACGTTCGCAACCGAAGCATCAATTCCCGTCGGGATGTCAATACTTCGTCGGGAACCGCCAGCCGAAATTTCGGTTCGATAGACTCCGCGAATGACGGTTTGAACTTTCTGTACGTCCGCATGTTTCACGGAGATCACTTGTGTCCTGAGAATGCGGCCCGAGTCTGGCAGCTTTTCAGTGTCGAGGATTTCCAGCAATTGCTCGATACGATCCCGATCCGTTCGCCCGCCGTAGACGATTAACGCATTCATCCTGGCCTCGGGAACGATCACGACCGAGCCAAACGCCAGCAATCCCGCTCTGCTACTGTAGATCGATTCCAGTGTTTCAGCGACGTCCTCAGCACCGGCGTTGCGAAGCTGATACACCGAGAAGTCTCGATTGCGACTTGCGACAAAACCGCCCGCCCGTGACGACGATGTCGCGCGAAGGATGGATTCCAACTGATCCAACGCTTCGATGTCATCGGAGGCGATCGTGATGCGGTCTGTGCCGGGAATAATAACGACCGGCGAAAGCTCGTCCTGATTAGCCCCTTCCAGCACTGGTGCGAGATTCGCTTCCTGTGTCGCCGCGGTTTCGACGGCAACGGCGGCGGCAGAAACTCCAGTTTCCCCAGGTTTTTGGTCGGCCGAAGCGTTTGGCTTTGTGGGTTCATCAGGAATCGAAAACTGTCCGTTTGAGTTCGGCTTGGGATCGGCCGCTGGAGCCTCTCCGCCTGGCCGCAACACTCGAATTGGGTTCTTGCGGACTCGCGGCCACAGGTCCTGAATCTTCTGCAGCGTCGGTTCGATATCGCCCTGAATCGGGATGACTCGCAGATTCCGGTTCGACCCCGAGGCGGCAATTTCACCAGTCGCGGACAAGCCTGTTTCGCCCATCTTGATCAGCAAAGTACGAATATCCAGAAGCTGTTTCTTCGTGCCTCGCACCAGCAACTGCTGAGAATCCTCATCTGCCTGAATCACGGGATAGTTATCGTTTTTAGTAAAAGTATCACCGTAAAGGCCCTCAATCGCATTCTGAGCCGACGACGCGCTGAGCATGCGAAGCTGAATGACGTCCATCTCCCGAGGATCGCTTTCCTGAAACCGTTTCATCGCTTCGCTGATCTGTTTATGGCCCGCAGTTGTAGTCGTTACCAAAAGCTGCTTAGAAGCTTTCTCTGACGAAACGGTCGCTGCAGAGTCAATGGAACGCAGGATCCCTTCGGCCATTTCAACAGCCGTCAGTCCGTCCATGCCGCCGAGCGCGTAGACTTCCAGTGACTGACTTTCGTTGGCAGCTCCTGCAGGTTCCAGTTCCTCAATGAGAGCCTTGATGATTGCGTGCTGATCGGGGCGAGCCACGGCGATCAGGGTACGCATCTTCGAATCGAAAGAAACTCGCACGTTGTCGGATCGGCGAAACATGGCATCGAAGACTTCGACCGCGTTGTCACCGTCGGCCGTGTGCAGCGGATAGGCTTTTGCCAGAGGAGCATTCTCCATTGGAACTACGCTCGTCATCTGTTCGACCACCTGTTTGATTGTCTCATGCTGTTTCGGTGTGGCGGTCGCGACCAGTATTTCCTGGGACACGTCCGTGACCATGGTGGCATCAGGAAACAGCTTTGTCAGAACTTCCTGCGCTTCGTCGGCTTCAAATGGTCGCAGGCGATAGCTGCGCGTCTCAAGGCCTTCGGCTGTTCCCTGCGAAGAAATCAACTGCTGCACAAGTTCCCGAACCGCCGGCATGTCCTCGATCGCCGCGCTGACGAACAACTGGCGTCCGATTCGATCGGCCGTCACCTGAGCATTTTTCGGCAACAGCGGCTGAAGTGCGGTCTGAACAGCGAGTCCGTCGAGCTGATTCAGGCGGAAGACAGCAAGTTCCTGTTTCACTTCGGCTTCTGCGGATCCATCAAGCTGCTCGATCAGCGGGCGAATGGCGTCGTGCTGGTCTTTCCGCGCAACCACTATCAAGCGCCCGGTCTTTTCATTGACGGACAGCCTGACTCCGTCGAAGCGCGAGTACATAGATGTCAGCAGGGTCTGCACTTCCGTCGCACTGGCGTTCTTCAGAGAATACACCGTTGGAACAGGAGCGTCGCCGTCAAGAGCCGTGCCCTTCATCTGCTGCGCGATCTGTTCGATTGTGGCGTGTTGCTCATCGGTCGCTGTCGCCACGATCATCTTACGATCCGCATCGATCACGATTTTTGCATCGGGGTACAATGCCACCAGAACTTCCTGGGCTTCATCAGCATTGGGCGCACCGATCATATAGGTCTTAGTGGACCGTTGAGCTCGCCCGGCCAGAGAAGCGGTGACCTGTTCGACCACGGTTTTGATCTGGTCCTGCTTCTCCGGAAAGGCTCGCACAAACAACTGCTGTCCGGCGGAATCGACAGTCAATTGAACGTCGGCATCAACCAGTGGCTGCAAGACTTGCAGCACCGATGCCGGAGTCACGCCCTTGATGGTATGCACAGCCAGTGCTTTCGAGGGACGAAAAGATTTCGATCCCTGAAGCTGTTCCAGCACTTTCTTCAGTTTCAAATGCTCATCGGCCGTGGCCATCACCAATAGTCGTTGATTCGCCGTGTCTGCCAGAACCTGTGCTTTGGGAACGGCCGTTGTCATTAACGTGACCAGCGTCGTGTTCACTGTGGAGCTTGTCGGATACGTCTTCAGAGTTTTCTCCGTGGCCGCAGACTCCGTTTGCTTCTCGAGTTGTTCGATCAACGCACGAATGGCTTCGTGGTCGGCCAGAGTTCCATATGTGACCAGACTTCGAGTCGCGGGATTCACGGTGACTCGCGCGGTGGGCACAATGTAAGCCAGCATTGTGGCGATTGCTGTGGGTTCTGCATTCTTGAGTTCATACACCTGAAGCTGACGACCTCCGCCCTGAGGTTGTTCGGCCTGAATCATCTGCAGTGACTCACTGATTCGCTTTTGATCAGCTTCAGAAGCCCACGCAATGAGTTTGCTCGACAAAGGGTCAATTCGATATTGGCCGTCCGGAACAATTAACTTCAGTGTGGCCAGCATCTGATCGGCATCAGAAACCTGAACGGGATACAGCTGCAGTCGTGGCTGCATGTCGGGACCCTGATTCGATTCCAGTTGCCCAAGTATGATCTTCGCTTTTTCCTGCTCAGACGGCACAGCGTTCACGGAAATCTGGCGGGCTTTGATGTCAATCACGACTGTCCCGGTAATGATCGTCTTCAGCACTTCGCCGGCCTGCTGAGGATTGCCATGTTCAACTGGATAGACGGTGAGCACAGGAGTGCCGTCCACTTTAGACAACATCGGAACTTTGTTAATCACCTGTTGAATAGCTTGCAGGTTCGAAGCCGTATCAAGAATCAGCAACTGTTGAGTCTGAACGAGTGCTTCGGCTTTCCCGTAAGTTCCCAGCAGAGGCTTCACTTCCAACAGCACAATTTCCGCAGGGCGTCCTTCGAGCGGAAACAGAACGCTTACAAATTCGTAACGCCCTCGCGTTGGCAGTTCTTCAGCAGTCACTTTTGGAATCGCACCTTCCGGAAGACCTGGTTTCAGGTCCAAACACATCAGCATTCGCTCGCGGCGGACCAGTGTAAAGCCTTTGGTCAGCAGCCAGCCGTTGATCAGATCGATGCTTTCCGTTGTGGAGTAGTCTTTCGAATCTGAATAGTTGAAGACACCGGGCGGAGGCGTTTCCATCACCAGCGAGAGATCCGCTTCTTTCGCGACCCAGTCGAGCACATCAGCCCATTTCTGGCTGCGAAAATTGAATCGCAGTTTCTTGCCTGTGAACAATGAAACGAACAACCGCTGCTGGTCGGCGGTGAGTACAGCCTGCAGTTTGTCGCCGGCTGCCGCCACAATCGCCGGACGAGCTGCTTCTTCCGCCGCCGTCAACGTCGAGTCTCGCTCCGACACGATCTGCGAGACCAGTGCCTTCTGTTCGGGCGTCAACATGAGGGACGCAGCAACTTCGGGCTTTGTGATTGCAGAATAATCGACAGCCGCGCTCGCTGTTTCCACCGGAGCGACGGTCTGACCGATCGCCGTGCCCGAGAAGCCACCGATGACTGCCAAAACGCTCAGAGGGAAGAAAATTACAGACATCGAACCTCCAACCGATCGACGGAAAAACGATCCGACACCTGATATACAGGCTGCTTTCGTCTCGCCTGCCAGCTTCGAATGCGGTGACGTTGATGGCGTTTTTCGATAGATCATCGGGAATCTCAAGCAGGCAGGCAGAATGAATCAGCGGGGGAATCCGGGGCCTGTGACTGTAACTAACCAACCCCCCGATTGCCATAAAATTCGGGGTTTGCCCAATTTGCAGAAGCGGTCCCGCTCCCAGGTTTCCTAAGGCGTAACTCACACTCGTGCCGCGATCACCATAAATCCTACAATTGATCCGAACAGCATAAGTCGGGCAATCGGAGTCCGGCTGAATATTGCGTTGCTGAGACGCCGAGATTCCATCAGGGCTTTGTGTCGCCAGATCTGCGATGATCCTGATCTGCTATTA
>JBDNFT010000767.1:0-2614 GCA_041689695.1 Planctomycetaceae bacterium
CTTCTCCCTGACACAACAGGATCGGCACACGGAAGTGGTGCCCCTGTTCAATTGGAAAACCGGGAGCTCAATGGCTGGCCTGCGTTACCCTTCGCACGGACGCTCAAGACAGTCCGGTCACCCGGTCCGCCCCTCCGCTGAAGGCCGAAGTAGTTGGCTAAACTTTCCTCGTAAGATACTTGCATTCTCTATTCCAAACCGGTTTTATCCCGGCACACTGCGTCCCCTTTGTCCTTCCCCCGACAGATGGTGCTCATCGATCAGTTTGATCGCGTACATCGATTAGCTTTGCCATCAACTCTTTAACGCGCTGACCGCTGATGCATCCCTCTTGGATACATCTTGCAGAGATTTTCGCCCAGATTTGACGCTGCCGCATGACGCGTGTTCGGTGTCCCTCGCTGCTTCGGTCTGGGCGGGCGACGCGGCGAACTTGAAAGCATCCGGGCGAGATTTCTTCGTTCGTCCGCTCGCATTTCGTCCCGCCGGGCTTTAACTTAGTCCGCCTGAGCGACGTCACGCAAATTCTCGGACAGATTGAAGCGGGAGATTCTTCTGCGGTGAATCGTTTGATGCCGCTGGTGTATGAGGAACTCCGGAAGCTGGCGGCAGCCCGGCTGGCAGCGGAGCGACCGGATCATACGCTGCAGGCCACAGCTCTGGTGCATGAAGCTTACATGCGGCTGGTGGGCTCGGATCAGCCGTGGCAAGGACGCGCTCACTTCTTTGCGGCGGCGGCCAATTCCATGCGGCAGATCCTGGTCAATTGGGCAGTCTCCAAACGCACTGAGAAGCTTGGCGGTAGCAGACAACGGGTCGAAATGGAAGAATTGCTCGTGGCTGATTCCACCGATCCTGACATGATTCTGGATCTGGACTCAACCCTGACGAAGCTGGCAGAAGAGGATGCAGAGGCTGCAGAACTGGTCAAGCTGCGACTGTTTGCCGGACTTTCCGTCACCGAGGCTGGCCAATGCATAAATCTAAGCCGCACAAAGGCTTATGAGGCTTGGGAATTTGCCAGAGCGTGGTTTCGGGCTGATGATTTCTGGAAAAATGAGAAATAATCGCTGAATTGTCCGGACGATTGCCGCCCGTTTCTTGCATTGAGTTTTGGCAGGTCGATGCAACTGAGCGAATCCAGTTTCAGCTGCGTGCCTGTGACAGGTCGAGGTCTCGTTTTGCACCCGGCCTGCATCTTTCCTCGAAATCCTGCGACGGCTTTTTGAATCTGGAGAATCCCCATGCTGCGTAACTTACGGTCGTTGTTAACGTCAGATCGTTCCGGCCGTCGCCGAGTCAGCCGACAGAAGGCTGTCGCTCGGCAGACCAGCAGAGTGCAGACGGAGGCGTTGGAAGGTCGCGTGCTATTGTCGGGCAATCCGCTGACCAGCATTCCGGTGCTGAACAGCAATCCGACGGCGACTGCGGCAATCTATCTGGACTTCAATGGCCACTTCGATGCGACCTGGGCAGCCACGACGCCTGTGTTTGACAGCGACGGCGATCGCAGCACGTTCAGCGACAATGAATTGGCATACATCACGGACGTTTGGAAAATCGTTGCCGAGGATTACGCACCGTTCAACATCAATGTCACGACGGTTGAACCCGCTGTGCTTGCACCCGGAGTTCCTGGCAGTGCGGCAAATGGTGTTGCGCTGAGATTGGCAATCGGTGGCTCAGCGTTCGTGATTGGGCAGAGCACCGCTGTGGCAGGATACGCCATCATTAACTCCTTCACCAACTCCGTCAATAATCTCGCTTTCGTGTTCCCCGAATCGTCCCCGGGGGTCACTCGGTTGGTTTCCTCGATTGGTGCCATCGCATCTCATGAAGCCGGCCACAGTTTCGGGTTGCGACACCAGCCGGGGGTCTACAACATTGCCAATAAGACGCAGGGGATCATGTATTCGGCGACTGCCGGGTGTCGAAGTCGTCGCGAGGCCATCTGGCATCAAAACCAGCGAGCAGATGGTTAACGACTCATTCACCTTGAGGCTTACCAGCAGGCCGACGGCGGACGTGACCATCGGTGTGGCGTCGAGTGACCTTACAGAAGGAATCGTTTCCGCAAGCCAGATCGTCTTCACACCGCAGAATTGGTATTTGCCACAGACTGTCGTTGTCAGCGGGGTCGATGACGGTGAAGTCGATGGCGTCGCGTTATACAACATTCTGCTGGGCGGCGTCAGCAGTGCCGACAGCCACTATGCCGGAATGTCGATTGCCTCACTGCAAGCATCCAATGCCGACAATGATATCCCAGGCTCGGCATTTCAAATTGCAGTTTCCAATACGTTCATAACAAGTGCGATTCGGAACGATTCACTGGGCAATACTTACATTACGGGATACTTCTGGGGCACGGTTGACTTTGATCCGGGCGTGGGAATCACGCAATTGACTTCGCCGGCTAGATTTAGTCTTGGCTTCATCGTGAAGTATTCGTCGGCCCATGAACTGATCTGGGCCAGGCAGTTTGGTGGCAGCGACGGTACTACATATTCTTCGGGACTCGATGTTGACAGCAACGGAAATGCCTTCGTTACTGGGAATACAAGTTCCACGTCCGCAGTATTCGGCTCATCCACGTTGCCGGGCGACAGTACGA
>JBDNFT010000768.1:0-2718 GCA_041689695.1 Planctomycetaceae bacterium
ACCCATTTCTCGCTGTCCGCCGTCGCTGCGATCTGGCTGTGGTAACCAAATTCCGGGAGTTTTGCAGTGGGTTCCACAGCAGGACGCAATTCATTGATCTGCTGTTCCATCACAGCAAGTTGTTCACCGCCTTCAGTTCGAATGGCAGCGTCCAGATCTTTCAACTGTTTTTGAGCAGCGGCTTTTTGTGTTGTCAACGCATACCGCTTCGCTTCAACGGCCGGATCAGTGTCATACGGTCGCTCAGTGCGATCTACTGCGGCAAACACCGATTGCAGACTGTAATACTGCTGCTGCGTAAACGGATCAAACTTATGATTGTGACACCGCGCGCATTGAATGGTTGCACTGCAGAAGGTATTCAACGCGCTGGTGACCATGTCGTCGCGGTCCAGATTCCGAGCGACCTTGCCGTCGATCTTGCTTTCTGAGACTTCGACGTGGCCAATGAAATCCCACGGACCAGCGGCGATGAATCCCAGTCCAAGAATCCCATCGGGTACACCCGGAAATAACCCATCGCCAGCCAGTTGTTCCTGGACGAAACGAGTGTATGGCTTGTCGTCGTTGAACGAACGTATGACGTAGTCGCGATACGGCCACGCATTCGGCCGAAGTTTGTCTTTGTCATAACCACACGTGTCAGCGTATCGCACAACGTCCAGCCAGTGCCTCGCCCAACGTTCACCGTAATGAGGCGATGCCAGTAAACGATCGACGACCTTGTCATAGGCTTCAGAAGACTGATCGTGTACGAAAGCAGTGATCTCTTCGAGTGTCGGGGGCAGGCCAATCAGATCGAATGTCACGCGACGAATCAGTGTGCGTCGATCTGTTTCGGCAGAGGGCTGCAATCCGTGTTCGCGGAGTTTACTGAGCACAAACGCATCAATCGGCGTTCGTATCCATTGACGTGCGGCATCGTCAGAGAATTCCGGCGTGGCTGGCCGAGCGATTGGACGCAACGACCACCAATCAAAATTGTCCACGACGGGTTCTGTGAGTCGGAAATCTTTGGGCCATTCCGCTCCAGCGGCAATCCACTCGCGAAGCGTTTCCACTTCATCAGTGCTAAGTGGATCGGCATCTTTGGGCATCGCCGGACGAGCATTATCGGGGCCAGCCAGGACGACACCCAGCAAGTGACTTTGATCCGGCTGGCCTGCTTCAACAAAACCGGAATCCATCAGTTGCTGTTGCGTCTGCAACGAGAATTCGCCTTTGCGATCGGTCTCGTTGTGACAACTTAGGCAGCGTCGTTCCAGCAACGGCACGACTTTTTCGCGGAACAAATCATCGGCCAGCAATGCCGTGAATGCGAACAACTCATGGAATATGATGCTGGCAAAAATCAGGTATTTAATCATTCGCGTGGAGGCAGTGTGTTGGCAGGAGCGGAGCGCACGTTCAAGACGAACCAAATGCGAAGTGTGGAGCTACAGGATATCGAAAAACCGAGTCCATGCCGACCCTTATTCATTCCCAACTGTCGCATTTGCTGGCGATGAACGCAGGAGTCTGGCAACGACAACAGTCACGATGACCAAATACACAACACTCAGGACGAGCAGCGGCCCCAGAAGATGAGGCCATTTATTGAAGACGCTGTCCGAAAGCCACGACTGTGCAAAACACAACGGAGCCATGCCGATCCCCGTCGCCAGCATGACAGTTCGAATTGGAATTCGAGTGAATCCCGCTGCGTATGACACAAGATCTGTCGATGTCAACGGATTCAGCCTCAGCATCACAATCAGCCACCCGCCACGGCGATCAAGAGTGGCCTGAAGCCGTTCGATCGCTCCGGATGAACCGATACGATTCAGCCATGCAGGCCCAAAGCTGCGAGTTAATCCGCAGGAAATCCCTGAACCGATGATGTTGCCAAGCAGCGCTAACAGGCCACCCATCCACGGCCCGAATACTAATCCCCCCGGAGCGTAAAGCAGCACTCCCGGAATCGGCGCGACAATAACTTCGATGGTGACAAACACCACATAAAGCGCTGGTGCCCAGATTCCGGCCTGACGAAAAAACTGCTGCAGCCGCATGATTCGTTCAGCACCAGAAATGTCCGATCGCGTCAGTTGAAATGCAATGCCCTCTGACAACCACGAACAAGCAATTCCGGCAACGACACCAGCCAATATCAGCCAAGGCAGGAAGCGAATCTTCGATAATTGCATAGCAAGTGTGGCTCAATGACAAACGACAGACCAACCTGGTCGGCAGTGTACTGCGGCACGCCGGAGATGTGAATCCCCTGATGTCAGCCAGAGTGACAGATATTTTGAACGGCAGTTGAATCAAATCGCTGCGCAGGGAATAGGTCGCGGCGAGTCCTTCAGGATCGTAAGATCAAACAATGAAACAGCTTGCGACTCAAAATGTGAGTAATGACTTGATTTGGAATGCCACTTGCCGCAAACTGTTTGATGTGTTTTCACTCGAACACGCCGACGATGGCGAGTCGAGGCATTTGTAAATCCCGGACTATCGGGCTGATTCCATGGCAACTGACTACATGTTTATAGGCGTTGGAGCCCTCGTTTGGTTCTTTGGAATCGGGATGATTTCTTGGCACGTCTACCGACGCCGTCTGTATCTGAATGATGCTGGCATTCACCCCACCGAACTCAAGTTCCTTGAGCAGCAATATCGTCGCCGCATGCAGACTTCAGCGCTCACGATCACACTGGGTGCATTGATCTCGATGTG
>JBDNFT010000769.1:0-3444 GCA_041689695.1 Planctomycetaceae bacterium
AAGTCTTCTTTAACATCTTTTGACGCCACAATATGAATTGCGATCTGAACGACGTTCAGCGATCTCATGATGGCACTATAATTCAGACCCTTGACGTTCGTATTCGGGCTGTACATGATCAATGACCGAATGTCTTGTCCACGTGGAGTGCGGCTGTCCAAAGTCGGGCCGTCAGGATAAGGCGACTTTGCCCAATCGGCGGATGCAAATGCTGCGGCGACCATTGCACTTGACCCGACTGCAACGATGCCTGTCTTGCGAATGTTCAGTTTTTCTCTCTTGTGTTCCTCCAACAAGAAATCTTTAACAGCCTCCAGATCGACATTTGCCATCAAAAAGTAATCATTGGGTACCATCTTGATGGATGACGTTTCTCCTACATTCGCAGGTGGAATGCTGTCGCCATGTTTTCTAAGATCGACAGCAATAACCGCAAAGCCGCTCTTCTGGAGAGCCAATGCGGTATCTTTCCAGACGCGGCGATTACGGGCGTCCTTTTTATCAGGACCTTCGGCCCCGGCGAGCAAAATTACGGCAGGCGATTCTTTGCCTCCGGCCGATTCATAGTACGTTGTATGGATCGGCCAGCCTTCTGCGGACAATGTTTCATCGCGTACACCTTTGGCTGCTGGCGGTTGACCAAGAGCCGATTCACTCCAAGAGCTTATCGCGAGACTAAGCGTGATGGTGATTGCAGCGAACATTGTCAGTCTAAGCATTGCGGGTTTCTTTGACATTGCAGAGCTCCCATGGTGAAATGCAACCGAATCGCAGAATGGTCGCTGCCAGATCCAGTGGGTTTAGGATTCTACGACATGATATCTCGATGTATCCGGGACATCATATTTTGAATCCTACGATACTGTATTCTTTGCGTTCTGCTCGTTGCGTCAAGTCTCGACCGTCACTTCCGTCAAATTCGCCGCGAGACAAGGCAGGCATACCACTGACAATGACGGTTGCGAAAGCCTGGCAAAATATGTCCCTGTTCCGCGGCTGCTGCCTCGGAACACACTGCACCCGAGCCTGCCTGCCTCGCAGGGTTGTCGCTGTGACCGGGAGCCCAATGGCACTCGAATCAAAAGCCCAGTTCCTGACCGCGAGTCGAACAATGAATGGTGAATCACTGATTCGCCTGGCCAAAGTCCACAGCATTGTTGTGAACCACGGCAACGCTCATTACTATGCGGAGGTATCAATCGCTGCATTCTCCAGCGATTTGGCTCCCAAGCGGCGAATCATCTGACTCGAGGGCTTTATGCTGAATTTCACTGGACGCGGTACTGCTCACACTTGCGACGGAACAACACGACGCGACTTCCTGCAAGTCGGATCGCTGGGCGTAGCTGGGCTTTCGCTGGCGGATTATCTGGAAGCCAAAGAGCAAGGCCAGGTCGCCGGTGGTCATGACGAACGATCGTGCATCATGATCTTCAATCTCGGCGCGCCCAGTCAGCTTGATACGTTCGACATGAAGCCCGAAGCACCGTCGGAGGTTCGTGGTCCGTTCAAACCCATTTCCACCAGTTGCGGTGCGTATCAGATTTCAGAGATCCTGCCACAGACAGCGACGGTTTCAGAACATCTGGCATTGGTTCGCAGTTGTCATCACACGGGTGCTGCAGTACATGACGCTGGCTGGCAGATGATGCAGACAGGCCGACAATTCTCCGGAGGCGTTCTTTCGCCTCATGCTGGTGCCGTTGTGAGTTATCTGAAAGGACGTCGCACGGATCTTCCGCCATTTGTTGTGCTGCCTGAACCCATGGGCCGTGGTGGCGGTAATCTTCCGAATGGTCAGGCTGGCGGATTTCTTGGCAAGGCACATGATCCGTTTGCTTTGATGGCTGATCCTTCCAAAGCGGACTTCAAGGTGCCAGACCTGTTGCCGCCAGAATCACTTGGCGAAGTCCGCATGCAGCGACGTCGAAAGTTGCGTGATCTCGTTGACAGCACAGTCAAAGATTTTGAATCCACTGAAAACGCCACCATGATGGGGCGCAACTTCGAAGCGGCCTATCGATTGATGACCAGTCCTCAGGCACGCGATGCGTTTGACCTGTCAAAAGAGCCGCAATCGGTTCGCGAACGATACGGCATGCATCGGTTTGGTCAATGCTGCCTGTTGGCTCGACGCCTGGTCGAAGCCGGCGTGCGATTTGTAACTGTGAATACATTCCTGACCGGTTTTGATGAAATCACGTGGGACATTCATGGTTCGAAACCGTTTACATCCATCGAAGGCATGCGCGACATCGTGGCTCCTTTATACGATCAAGGCTATTCGGCGCTGATTGAGGATCTGCATCAGCGAGGATTGTTGCCGAATACGATGGTGTGTAACGTGGCAGAATTTGGCCGCACGCCGAAAGTAAATCCCGCTGGCGGGCGAGACCATTGGCCTCAATGTTTTACAGTGGGATTCGCAGGCGGCGGCGTAAAAGGTGGACAGGTCGTCGGTGCCAGCGATCCGATTGGTGGCGTTCCGGCCGATCGTCCCGTGCAGCCTGGCGATGTCATTGCAACTGTGTTCCACAGCCTTGGTTTGAAACTGGATTCGCATCTGCCGGGTCCGGCTGGTCGTCCGTTTCCGCTGGTTGATTTTGGTTATCGTGAAATTCACGAACTGTTTTAGAGCACCGGATTGCCCCCATGAATTCAGCGTTCCTCACTACGATTCCGATCATGCGCATTTTTGACGTGGTCAAGGCGAAGGATTTTTACGTTGGGTTTCTGGGATTCGGAGTTGACTGGGAACACAAGTTTGATGGTGGCTCGCCGGTGTACCTGCAGATCTCAAAAGATGATTTGATCCTGCATCTGTCGGAACACCACGGAGACTGTTGTCCGGGTTCAACCGTGTTTGTCTGGATGAAGGGTATAGAAGAATTCCATGCCACAATTACTTCTCGCGGCTATGGCTACATGCGTCCCGGGATCGAACGAACGTTTTACAACAGCCTGTGCGTGGAAGTGACGGACCCGTTCGGCAATCGAATTCGCTTTAACGAGCAATGTCGAAAGGAATCGGCTGAGACGTCACCCGCGATTGCTGAGCATGCTGATTGAATTCTGAATTGCTTCAATGAAGTTCATTAATGTGACTGGCAGACAGAATAAGGAGTCATCAAATGATTCGGGCAACTCGTTTCGTATTCGTCATAGTGTTCGCCGTCAGCACGATGTTGTATGGAGTCCTCACGACTCAACAACAGGAGCAAACTTCACCGGTTTCACAGGACGTGAACCAAGCCACCGAAGCACTGGCACAAACAATGTAGTCATCACGCTCCGCCGTGATGAGCCCACAGGGGACAATATCCATTAACCAGAAGTGGTTGTCTGTCACGCATCATCGCATTAGACTGTGAAATAATTGTATGTGAAATCATCATCAACGCGAACCCGTGTGGGCTCGTCACGGCGGAGCGTGACGGCTACATT
>JBDNFT010000770.1:0-1988 GCA_041689695.1 Planctomycetaceae bacterium
GCTCGGTCAGCTGGCCGAACAGGAACGATCTTTTGGTGCGGAAGGTGCTCCCCGATACTCGCGACATTCGAAAGCTGGTCGGGCAAATTGATTCTTCTGAATCATTGGTCATCCAACAAATGCGCCGTGAGTTGCGGATGCTGGGTAAGGCGTTGGAAACCGAGCGTGCGTATGTCGGTTGGGTCGATCGCTTTCTTCGGTATTGTGGTGTGACAGCTTTGCGGGAAAAGGAATCTGACGCGTCCGAGGCAGTCGCGGTGGTCGATGAAAGTGCGTTGTCGGATGCGGCGCGCGATGCTTTGCAGTTGCAACGGGTGAGTCGGATGATGCAGAGTTTGGGAGAAGCGGAGATGCGTTCGTTTCTGACTTCGTTGGCGGTTGAGGGAAACGTGGCCCCAAATACTCAGAATCAGGCGAAGTCGGCGCTGTTGTTTTTGTTTCAGCACGTGTTGAGTCGTGAGGTGGGTTTTCTGGATATCGTGTCGGCCGATAAGCCCGAGCGTCTGCCGGTTGTTTTGAGTCGTCAGGAAATCGCGAGACTGTTGCCTGAGTTTCAGGCGATTCGGCGATTGAAATGAACTCATGCGTGCATAGCACCGCTGAACTCAGCCAGCACCCCCTGAACTCGGCATCTGGACTCGTTGTGGGGATCCACGATTCCCGATCGACACGGCTGAGCTTCCTCTCGGTAGATCGTTGCCGTTGAATTCGCCAGAATGCCGGAACGAGACTTCAGGATGTTGTCTGTTTCGTCATCGACCACATCATGCTGGTCGCAGCATTTTTCTGGTCGTGGCCCTTCTCCACTCTCCGGCAGAGAAAAGAAGCCCGGAATCTCTTATTGGAACTTTGTACTGTTCATGTCACTTTCTCGCTATCACAAACAAATGCTGTTCGCCGGAATTGGTCGTGAGGGACAACAACGTCTGGCGGATAGCCGTATTCTACTTGTCGGTTGCGGTGCATTGGGATGCGTGCTGGCGGATACCATGGTGCGAGCTGGTGTCGGGCATGTTCGCATCGTTGATCGCGACTTTGTGGAACTCAGCAACCTGCAACGACAGATACTGTACGACGAGCAGGACGTTGCCGAACACCTGCCGAAAGTGATTGCTGCTGAACGCCGACTGCAACGAGTCAACTCAGAGATCACAATTGAACCAATTGTTGCCGACGTGGACTGGTCGAATATCTCGGAATTTGCAGACGGAGTCACATTGATTCTGGATGGCACCGATAACTTTGAGATTCGTTATCTGATCAATGACGTATCGCTGCAACTCGGAATCCCATGGATCTTCACCGGTTGCACCGGCAGCATTGGTCAGGTCATGCCTGTGTTTCCGCATGATTCCGGATGTCTGCGCTGTCTGATGCCAAGTCCACCGCCGCCAGGAACGACCGAGACCTGCGATACAGCAGGTGTCCTTGGTCCTGCGGTCAACATTATCGCGTCGTTCCAGGCGGCCCTGGCTTTGAAGATTCTCACCGGGCATGCCGACAAGGTGGATCGAAAGCTAACGATCATTGACGCGTGGAGTGGGTCTTTTCGACAAATGGACGTCAGCAAATTGCGAGAAAACTTGCAGTGTCCAGCCTGCCATCAGGGAGAACGTCTTTGGCTGCACGGAAGTCAAAAATCGTCTTCCACTATTCTTTGCGGTCGAAATGCCGTCCAGGTCACGCCGCCGGAAAAATTAGCTCTTTCATTGCCTGATGTGGCCAGCCGACTACGGTCCTCAGGCGAAGTTACCGCAAATCCGTTTTTGGTCCGAGTGACGATTTTGGACGCCTATGGGAATCATCCGATCGAAATGACGATCTTTCCGGATGGCCGAGCTATCATTAGCGGGACAGAAGATCCGGCTTTGGCAACAACGCTTTATTCCCGTTACATTGGCACCTGATATGCGGTCTACCGAATCAAGGCGAGCGGTTGGGTGAATCACAAATTGAGCCGCAAGGCGCTAGCCGCGGGTGAGTGTGAA
>JBDNFT010000771.1:0-2615 GCA_041689695.1 Planctomycetaceae bacterium
CTTGCAGCAAAAATTAACGCTCTTGCGGCTCTCCCGCTTCATACGCAAGGAATTGAAGCCTCTGTATCTGCTGCCCTTCGTTGGCATGCACTGCAAAGTCATAGGATCGATCTGGAAATTGACAGGGGCTCGCTTTTGTTGGTGGAATCAGCGCGATGAAGGACGATTTATTCATGGCACACGCACTGAGAGGCGTCTGCTTGCGACTTTGCCAGCTGTTGTTTCGAATTCGTTCGAAGGCCGGGATTTCTTAATAGAGAAATTCGGCCTCTCAGCGGATCGCATCAGCTTGATTGATAACGGCGTGGAGATGCCCTCATTGGGTGATCCGCAACACTGGAGATCTGGCCTGAGTCTTGGTGCAGATGATGTTCTTGTTACGATGGTGGCGAATCTTACTGCTTATAAAGATCACGTAACTTTGCTAAATGCGTTTGCACAAGTGAAAAAAGAAATATCGCCGCTCCGGAGAGTCTGCCTTGTACTCGCTGGGTCTCATGGTGAGACCACCGTTCCACTAAAGGCATTGGCTTTTGACTTGGGATTATGCGGCACAGTCCACATGCCGGGGACTGTACGCGACATCAGTAATCTTTTGGCGGCATCCGATTTTGTTGTTCATAGCTCCGTGAAGGAAGGTTGCCCGAATGCTGTCCTTGAAGGAATGGCGGCAGGCAAGTGTGTTGTAGGAACGGATATGCTAGGAATCCGGCATGCACTTGGCGATACAGCCGCCGACATATATTTGGCACCCCCGGGTGATTCAGCAAGTTTGGCGGCATTGATGCAGCAGATGGCTGAAGATCCCTTACGCCGAACTGAAGCCGGCCGAGCAAACCGAAATAGAATAGAAACAGAATTCAGTGTTGAGAGGATGACACAGGCGGTCCTTCAAACGATCCTAGATTACCGAATCTCGTAAGCCAGAGTGCCCAAGCCCTTACTGATTTTGCAGCTCCCCATCTAAATCATGTTTTCTATTTCTAACTCTGTCTTACAACGCAAATGTCGTTCCGCTTGCTATTACGCTCGCGAGGGCTGGAAGCGAATACAGATGCGTCGCGAGGCCAGAATGCGACGGCAAGCGTTCGATAGTTGGTTAAGAGGACTGCATATCAATCCGCCAGACGTACTGGTTGGGGCAAATTTCGTCGAGTTTGGGGGTACTCGCCATCATATGCACGCCATAAAGGCGTTTTCTTCTCTGCAGGTCGCACTAGCTCCTGACGATGAATCTCTGAAGAAGATGACCGGTGTGCTACTGCAGACCGAATTTCGGGAATCATTTCTTCAGTTTAAGCCGCAGGGACTTCGTGCCGCTCACTCGCACGTATTTCCGTGGTTCATAGAATGGTGCCATCACCAAAAGCTGACTAATGGACTGCGTTGGATTCACACGCACCACAATTGGTACTACCCGGAATTTGCGAGAGGAGAACTCGAGCCCTGGCAGGAGAAGTTTAATGAAGGGTTCTTGTACGCTCTGAGAAATGCAGATGTTTGTCTGTCAGTTTCACGATGGCAGCAGAGATTTCTTCGCGAGTCGGTTGGGTTGGAAACACATTATTTGCCTAATGGAGTCGACGTAAGTATTTGCGATCAGGCCGACGCGGGACGGTGGGGCTGCAAGACCGGCCAATCAGGTTTTGTGCTCTATGTCGGGCGAAATGATCCGGTAAAAAATCCTGTGGATTTCGTGTTGCTCGCCCAGCGACTGCCGGGAATCGAATTCGTGATGATCGGGCAGGGATTGTCAAGTGATGTGCTGCGCGACGAATGGGACATCGTCGCTCCCGCAAACCTAGCGGTGATGGGCGGGGCGTCCCACGAGGAAACTCAGGATGCGATCGCCGCCTGCTCTGTGCTGGTGATGACGAGCAAACGTGAGGGGTTGCCAACATTAGCGCTGGAAGGAATGGCGCAAAGTAAACCCGTGGTTGTGCCAACTGAGAATGGTTGCATGGAAGCAGTCGGAGGCGGCGAATTCGGGTTCGTCTATGAACAGGGAAGCATTAGCAGCCTCGTAGAGATGACTGAACAGGCTCTAAGCGACACGACAAAGTGCCTGAAAGGGAGAAGACGAATTCTCGAAGAGTTTGACTGGCCCGTGATCATGCGAAAACTGGACAAGATTTACGCGGGAGCAGCACATCCTTAGTTGCTTG
The DNA here is from genome assembly GCA_041689695.1 of Planctomycetaceae bacterium. Lineage (GTDB taxonomy): Bacteria > Planctomycetota > Planctomycetia > Planctomycetales > Planctomycetaceae > SXXK01. The sequence continues at coordinate 2,166 of JBDNFT010000771.1, forward strand.
TTCTGCATTCGCCAGGTGTCTGGCTGTGTTATATGACGTTCAACCGTATTTTTGGCGCCGTGCCGAAGTAATCGCTCATTGATGTGTAGTTTTTTATTCGCACGCACAGCAACCATGCTGTCCGACTCCAGTCTGCAGGCAGCAAATGAGTTTGCGCGTCATCGGGGGCCGGACCGTACGACGGTGCGTCGGATGAAAGACGGTCACGGGCGAGAACTGAGTTTTCTCCACAACCTGCTGGATATTTCCGGTTTTGGCAGCAGCCAGCCGATTATCCATGAGGCTGGGGGGCAACAGTTTGTTGCTCTGTTCAATGGCGAGATTTACAACTTCCGGGAGTTCGGCTCATTTGCCAGCGATACAGAATGTCTGTTGCCCGCGTACCGTAGATTTGGCCCGACAACTGCGAGCAAGCTGGACGGTGAATTTGCCATCGTGATCTATGACCCA
>JBDNFT010000772.1:0-2307 GCA_041689695.1 Planctomycetaceae bacterium
TACCACTCAGAGATTCGACTACCACAACCTTGGAATCGGCTTTAAGGAACTTGGCCAAAACGAGCCTATCCCCTCCTTCGCCCCAAACACGATATCCCCGAGCCTCTGAAATCGGCCTCAAGACTTCCAGCGGTCCTGTGGTATCAACCGTCTTAGCGTGCATAACGGTTTTGGAGCCCCCCAGCACCGTCGTGTATTTTTTATTCCCCGTACAGAAAAACACAGATTTCGACGTTCCCGCAAGATCGTCGTCCGCCAGTCCTGCGGTACTCAATCCCTCGACCCAAACGGACTGACTGTAGCCGATGAAATTTCGGTCATCGACTATTTGATCGACACGAATTGCTCTTGGGCCAAAGAACAGTTCGCCTGCGTTGAGGTCTGACCAATCACTGCGAGGGAGCGGCGGTTTATTCTGGAGGAGCCTCAAGGCGTACGAACGCTCGTCCTCCGGCAGGTCAGCAAGGGCCGTTTTCTCTGCTGGAGACAATGTGGCTGTAATCTCTTCAGCATCTTGAACCAGAACGAATGCAAATAGGAATAACAACATAGCTGGTCTCTCTTTGTCGGACTTGGAGCATCAACAGATTAAAACCGCAGCCCTGCACTATGTCAAATGAGGCGATAGGCTCCCATGAATAGCCCCAGAGGATTGGGTTCCACAACTTGACCTGGCGTTATGAACAAGCACTTGGTCAATTCAGTCCAGTTGCTGGATGTGCTGCGGGTCCCCCTTGGCGACTTTGCTCGAGTACCACATACCCCGCCGGGACGGTCATGGTTTGTTTTGTTTGCAGGTCCAGCGAGGGGGAAAGGGGGGGCGGTGCGGCTATCGGGTCCCATTGCCACATCGGCTTCCAACGCGGTAGAATGAGTCCCGAAGCTCGTTACAGACAGTCCGGCGTGAAAATGCGCCGGGGAAGGGGGCTCCCGTCAATGGGTCCCTCTGCCGACGTTTTAAACCCGCTCTCATTCCCACAGACCGCGCCTGACAGACACAGTAAGCAAGCGCGGACCTCAGGGGGCTTGGGGGCCGGTTTGCGCGATGGGTCATTCCAGCCCCCCGGCTTTCGGGTCCTCCCTGGCTTCAAAAGCTCAGGTCTTCCCATTCCGATTCAGGTACTTTCGCGCAGACATGGCGTGAAAAGGCATCACTACCACCACCAGTAAACGGAAGGAACGGTATTCAATCCGCAGCTTCCCCGCAGCCGGACAAATGGCACTCCGGGACAGCAGGGCTACAGGCCGGGGGCAATGAATCCTGGCCGCGATGGTTTGGCGGAACCGCCCCCACCTCTCGGAGATTTTTCCACAAAATCCCGGAACGAACGGAACAGGGCAAGGGGCCTTGAATGTTACGGCCGCTGGATTCACGGAACCGCCATTCAGCAGTGTGTGAAAAAATCCACTGTAGAGTGATTCCCCCCGCCGATTCCCGACCGCAGAACCGAGTCATGACCACTTGTGACCACTTCGGGGTGAAATGCGGTGTAAATCAATGCAATTGAATAGGTTCAATTGCAATACCGCAAACAGCCGAATACACTGATGTTTGTCGAGTCGGAGTGTGAAAACGCGGCTGTGGTGTAGTGGCAACACATCAGCTTCCCAAGCTTAGGATGAGGGTTCGATTCCCTTCAGCCGCTTTTATTTTTGTTCAACTTAGAATTATGGGTGACGGCGTAATTGGAGAGCGCCATTTCACTTGGTAAATCGTGAGCCACGGGCGATAACCTCGCGCCTCGGCATGGTACAAGAAGCCCGGCCAATGCGTTAGAATCTGCAAAAGGCCCGACGCTGGCGCGTTCGGCTTTGACTCTGTAAAAGCTCGCTGCTCAAAACGAACGGGTCGGATAGGCTGTGATCACGACGTTTTCGTCTTCCAGCACGAGTTGAACGTAGCGGCAATCGGGATTGCCAGAGCGTTCGCCGGATGATCCCCCGACGTAGCCAATCTTGCGGCCGAGGTTTACGATGTAAACTGTTCGTGCTCCTTCCTTGCTGTTGCGGACGTCCTTGCCGCCTTTCTTAGTCTTTTCGTATGCTTCGTCGATGACGGCCAGTATCTGGTCCTGGTCGCCTTCAAAAACTCCGTGCTTCGGTTTAGAAAGATCATCTTTGGCATGTTTCATCACGTGCTTCAAACGATGACCGTCGGCACTGCCGGGAACGTAACGTAGGCCGGCGGTGGATTCGAAGACGATGTTGCGGATCTCGCGAAGTTCGCCGAGAGCCGGTTTGTCTTTCGTCTGCGACTTCTCTGAAGTCGTCGTTGAAGTTAAATCTGGTCGCTGGACTTCCGCGACA
>JBDNFT010000773.1:0-2050 GCA_041689695.1 Planctomycetaceae bacterium
CTGAACATCGAAACCTGTCAGATCGGGCCGGATGGGAATCGCCTGCATCGGGTCGTCGTGGCCCCCTGTCGGCTGACGATTGACTATCAGGCAACAGCGGAACTGACGCCAGATATTGAACGAACGGGAGACATTCGCGAGTCGCTTCCTGCGGAAATGCCACCGGATGTGCTGACGTATATGAATCCAAGTCGCTATTGCGAAAGTGATCTTCTGGGACGCTTCGCATTTGAAGAATTTGGGCACTTGAATCAGGGATATGCTCGCGTTCAGACGATTTGCGATTGGGTTCACGATCACCTCGAATACACACCGGGCAGTACGAACGGCACCACGACGGCATCGGACGTACTGCTTCAGCGGACGGGCGTATGCCGTGACTATTCTCACCTTGCGATCACTTTGTGTCGTGGTGTTGGAATTCCCGCGCGTTATGTTTCCGGATACGCCGTTGATCTTGAGCCACCGGACTACCACGGCGTCATGGAAGCCTGGCTGGATGGACAGTGGTATCTCTTCGATCCAACACGCATTGCATCGCCCCTCGGCCTGGCCCGCATTGGAATAGGGCGCGATGCCGCTGACGTCGCGTTCGCAACGATCACAGGCACGGCCACGCTCCTTGAAAAAAAGGTCTGGGCGCGCTCCTGGAATGGTCAGCTTTCAACAGTCAATAATCCGCCCGTGTCAACGGCGTAGGATCGGTCAATAAATAACTGCCGACTATCTGAAGAGTATCCCTCGCCAAGAACGAGACACCGACTCGGCCTGATTCCGGCAGCTTTACCGATTTTGCATGCAAAATAGTGTCGTTTGATTATTTTCATGTAGAATCCAGCGACGCGGGTCTTGACCTGCAGCGACAATGGAAAGGCGCTTGCGATGTTCCGTTGAGCAATCGGAGGTATCTACCGGTCGGACTGACTGAAGCATATTTACGCGTTGCGTTGCCGACGCCGTTGTGTGGGACCGAAGTAAGAAATTGATTCTGCGGAACTGCTTCGGTTCGGGCGACCGACCCAGGATGAAACACGCTCCGTGCATCCGAACGATCGAGTCAGTAAGCTCGGCGGTGCTCCGTTTGGCAGAGAGTAAGAGCTGCCGCAGAAATGATCAACGAGTTGTGAGTATCCGGCGAAGCGAAACGACAGGCTGGACAGAGTTATTTTGGCCCGTAGGCAAGCCACAGACCTATTGTGATCGATGCCAGGATTAGACCGAGGCCCATCGCACTCCAGAAGCTCAGGCCAAAGCGGTCGGCGAAGGCCAGCGGGACAAAAAATGGGAGTCCCAGAGGTACGAGAATCAGTGTCTCTCTAGCCATCTGCGAAAGACTCTTCAAGTCGTGATCCTTCACCCACGCCGCAGCGAACGCAAGAATGCTGACGAGCGGCAACGTGAGCAGCATCGCTCCCATTCGGGGCGACCGACGTGATAGTTCCGAAACCGCCGCAATGATGATCGCGGGGATTATGACTCGAAGAATCAGAGACATGATGTTCTGCTCGCGGTGAAGAGTGAGGGCTTTGTTCCGAGGCTCGAGCCTCGGAACGCAATGCCCCGGACGCTTCCGCCTCCACAACTCTGGAGGCTGGAGCCTCCGTCCAGTGCGTTCCAGGGCTGGAGCCCTGGAACGAGAGTAAACCGAACCCTGTTCTGATTATTTGTGGTCGTGAGCGTCGTGGGCTTCTTCCTTGAACTCTCCCGTGTACGGCGTGCCTTCAATTTCTGCTGTCATGGTTCCTGCGTATTCCTGCACGATCCCCAGTTTTTCGTGCTTGCCCACGAAGCGTGACGACAAGCCATCTGTTTCGCCTTCCAGCGGGACGGGCAACAGGTCGGCCTGAAGTTCCGGGTCACCGATGCTCAGCAGTATTTTTTCTGTCTTGATCGGTGAGGGAGACTTTTCATCGCTGCCAAGGACGTAAACCGTTGCTTCCTGTTTGTCGTGGTCGACTGTGAATTCAACGTGATACTTGCCGCCGCCCCAGTCAGCCAATGTGCCGTCATGTGGTCCGGACCCGTGGCCGTGCGCATGTTCTCCCTCGCC
>JBDNFT010000774.1:0-3771 GCA_041689695.1 Planctomycetaceae bacterium
CAGATTTGCTCATTCAGTTGCACGACATCGCTCGGCGACGTTTAGCCCGCAATTAAAATCTACTCAAGTCGAAGAAATGATGCTTCGAGGTCCGATGCACGAACTCGCCTCCGGACATCGTTCTTTTGAGCCTTCAGAGGCTTCACGGCGTCCAACAGATTGTGATTCAGGGCATTGCGCAACCATGAGAAGAATGCACCTTTGCTCATGACTGCCAACTGATCTGCGTTGCAATGAGCCTCCAGAAGCGTCTGCTGCACAATGTCAGAAGCCTCCAGATCTCCTCGCAGTGTCGAAGAAATCATCGCCTCGGCCAATGTCATCAGGACCGGTCGAAACTCATTCAGGCACTTCGCAACATGTGTTCCGGATTCCTCCATGCAGCACTCCTCAACTGAAAATCGACTTTGTGCGCAACTCAATGCGCTCAAATTTCGTTTTTTCTCTCTGGCTGCGCACAGACGCGGCGCAGTTCTCGCTTTAACATAGGGGACAGCTTACCAAACTCGTATTAAGCGAACGATCAACATGCAACGGCACAACTTCGGCGGCAATGTACAGCTCAACCCCAATACGAGGTATCTGCCTGCGACCGAACAGGAAGTCGTGGAAATTCTGGACCTACACCGCGGCCAGCGAATCCGATGTATCGGACGCCTTCACTCCTGGAGCAGAGCGGTAGAATGCAACGACGTACTGCTCGATCTGCGGCATCTTAACCAGGTAAACCCGGTACCCGATAGTGAGGCACTGGTGGTTACCGTTGGTGCCGGGTGTCAGATCAAACACCTTCTATCGGATCTGGAACGGCTGAAAAACTGGGCGTTGCCGTCACTCGGGCTGATCACCGAGCAGACCGTTGCGGGTGCCGTCTCGACCGGTACACATGGCTCGGGTCGAAATTCCCTGTCTTAATATGTCGTCAGCGTTCGCATCGCGCACTACGACTCCGCCACGGGTAAGGCGACTGTTACGGAAATCAGCAGCGGCGACGCACTCCGCGCGGCAAGATGTTCGCTGGGTTGCCTGGGTGTGATTCTCAGCGTGAAAATGTTGTGCCGACCGAGTTACAACGTGGAAGAAGCCTGGCATGAACACGAGCAGCTCGCGGACGTGATTGATGCGGAACGTGAGTATCCGTTGCAACAGTTCTTTCTGGTGCCATGGCGATGGACTTACATGTCGCAATATCGCCGAGAGACGGATCACCCTGAATCGAGAACATCGTGGCTGTACCATTGGTATCGTTATTTGACCATCGATATTGGGGAAAGCTCGGTTATCTGCAGCCTGACAGGCTTCGCGCATTGTACCCGAAGTTTGAGGTCTTCCAGGAACTCTGCCAATCGTATGATCCTGATGGGCATTTTCAGAATGACTGGACGAGCGAACTTCTCACGAATAAACGTCCGCATTAGAAAAAATTTCGGCAACGGCGGGTCGGTGGTTGACATTCAGGCCGACTGGCAATAAAGTAAGCACATACTTACACATCTGTCGGAGTCTTTAGTGGCACGCCCCAGTCAAACACAGGAGCAATCAAAAAAGCTGTTGCCAATCGTCTGTGAGGTCTTCAGCGAACTCGGATACCGACGAACAACCACTGCAGAACTGGCTCAGCGGTGCGATGTTCGAGAAAACATTCTGTATCGACTGTGGCCGGACAAGAAAGCGATGTTCCTGGCGGCGATCGATGACATTTTTCGGTCCCGTGCTGAAGTCTGGAACCAGATACTGGCGGATCGCCCTGCACCCGAAGAAGCTGTTGAACGCATCGTGGAATATGAGTCGCACCATCAGGGTGAATCCGGGTTCTATCGAATCGTATTCACAGCCCTGACAGAAACGGATGACGACGACATCCGGGTTGCACTGGTTGACATGTACAAGAGATTTCATCAGCTCGTATGCGGCCAGGTGGCAGCGGGTCGCAATCCCGGCAATCTAAAATCCGGCTTGCCAGTGGAGATGGCCGCTTGGGGGTTGCTGGGGCTGGCCACGATTTCCAATATCATTCGAGAACTGAAGCTGCTGCCGCCGCGTCAGCGAGAGCGTCTGTTTGCTGCCGTGGCGAAGTGTCTTGTGAGTGGCGAGATTTCCTAGTGCTCTGTCGAGGCTGGATATCGGGGTACGATGGGCATTCGTGCCCGTCGAAACGCAGTCGGACAGGAATGTCCAACCTACACTTTAAGGTTTGGCAGAGCGACAGGTCTTTCTTGGCTTAAATGTAAGTGTTTACTTAACTTTACTGAAGAGTTTCTGCTGGCACTGCTGTTGAGAATTATTCATGACTATTCACCGTCTATCTGTCGTCGTCAATCCTAAGGGAGGACGCAAATGCGGCCTCAGAGTCCTTGAGAGCGTCAAGCCAATATTCGCGAACGCTGGAATTGACTTGAATATCCATGTCACGCAGCGATCGGGGCACGCCACAGAGATTGCTCAGTCGCTGGACAAAAAATCCTGTGATGCCATCTGTGTGATTGGCGGCGATGGCACGTTCCATGAAGTGGCAGATGGCTTGATGCATCGCGAGGAACCGGGTTTTCTCCCGCTGGGAATCATTCCAGCCGGCACCGGAAACACGATCGCCGAGCACCTGCAATGCAAAGATCCGCTCGAAGCGGCTCGCAGGATTGTTGCTGGACAACAACTGCCGCTGGATGTGATTCGAGTCACTCTGAAGGACCGGGTCGTTTACTCTGTGGATCTTGTCGGCTGGGGTGCCGTGTCGGATATCAATTCGAATGCCGAAAAGTGGCGTTGGCTTGGTCCACCACGTTATTCCGCTGCAACGCTCTTGCAAATTCTGCGACCCAAACAACGTCGCGCGAAGCTGATTCTTGACGGTCAGACATTCGACGACGAATACCTCTTTGTTGTCGCCTGTAATCCCAGATTTGCAGGGCCCGGAATGATGCTGGCACCCCATGCTGAACTTGGGGATGGCAAAGTTGACGTGCTTGTCGTTCGCAATGCGACTCGTTGGGAAATGCTGAAGCTGTTCACCAAAGTCTTCGATGGCTCCCACCTGACTTTAAAATTTGTGGAGTACCACCAGGTGCGTACATTCGCCATTGAATCGCAGACGAATGATCCGTTGGATCTGGACGGAGAGATGAAGGGCCACACTCCGATGTCAGCGGAAGTGTTGCCGGCAGCGTTATCGATCCTGGCTTGACAGTACGAAGGAGATTGAATCATGTCCGCTAATACAAAAACACCACAGATCGACACCGTTTGCAGAGGCAACGCGACGGAGCGCGGTTTTGCGCAAGGTCAGGCGATGGCAAAGACCATTCGCGAGTCGGCGGAAGCCATCCATGAGATGGAGGCTTTTCGATTGCAGTCGCCCGGGTGGCTTCCGTATGGCGCCTTTATGAAACTCGCTGATTACCGGGCTGAGCGAGCCCTGCGGACTGGACTGGCCAGCGGGTTGCCGGAAGCATGGGCTCGTCTGCAGGCGATAAGTCGGGGCTCGGGAGTTTCCTTACGGCGACTGGCTCTTTTGAATGCACTCGAGCCCGTATTGTCCGACCTGTCCGGACGTGTGACTGGATTGGAAGCTGGCTGATACCCATGGAGCTACCGCTTCGCTCGAACTCACTCCGACAACGCACTTTATTCGTCCTGGCTCAACACACGGCATCATCACTCATGCGAACCGAGTCTGCGGAGAATCAACGTCGGCTGTTCAGCTTCCCACGAACGCAATCCATGGCAATCGGTCTCCCCGAGCGTTACGCGGCCATCGAGTCCACTCGTCGTCGG
>JBDNFT010000775.1:0-6667 GCA_041689695.1 Planctomycetaceae bacterium
GGTTTTGGATTCCAACAGCAAGGGGGTCGAAGAACTGGCTCTTGAAGTTATTACCTACCTCACCAAGGCTGGAGTATTAATTTCAGGGTAAATGACTGACAACGAATTGCGTTGTCCACGGATGAAATTCCTACGGTGAGCGGTATCGATCGCCGTGTGGAAAAGTTGAAGTCACAACTTGACGTGCAACATTGTAGGTGAAACAGGAAGCGGCGGCATGATGTCGCTGCCATTCCCTTCGGGATCAGATTTGATCCAGTGAAATCGCAGAGCCTTTCAGGATGAGAGAGCTGCGACCTTCCACTGTTTTGAAAGGATGCTGCGGATGATTTCCGTAAGTGCAATGGTGTTTTTGGCTGTTTCTGTTTTGCTTTCCGGTATGGAAGCAAATTCTTCAGACTCGATGCCTGGCGAAGTTGAGCCGACGAATCAATCAAGTCTGGAAATATCGAAAGTTGCTGTTGAAGAGGACAAGGTTTCTGGCGGGAAATGGCTGGATTCATTTGAAGAGGCCAGAAAGCTGGCAATCGAAAAGAACATTCCGGTTGTTCTTCACTTCGAAGCTGTGTGGTGTGGCGCGTGTCGGCAGATGGATTCTGCGGTGCTGAATCAGCCTGCCGTTCTAGGTCACCTGGGAACTACAGTGATCGGTGTGCGGGTCGATGCCGATCGTGATCCGGATTTGATTGCTAAGCACGGAATTTCTGCACTTCCCACGGAAGTTGTCATTGGTCCTGACGGAAAGGAAATTGGACGCTACGCCGGAAACGCGACGCTCGACGAATACATGACGCGTCTCAATAAATCCGGTGCAACAAATGCGGCGGAACAATCTGTCGCAAAGCGTGAAGATGATGAGAATCTTCGTCGCTGTCTGCTGGTGATGCACGACGGCAAAGTCGTGGGGCTGGGTGGCTACTGTCCGGTGGCAATGCTTCGAGATAAAAAATGGTCGAAGGGTAGTGAAGAGTTTGTTGGCACTTACGATGGCGTCGATTATTTTTTCATGTCTGCTGAAGAGCGAGAAACTTTCTTCGCCAGTCCGAAACAATTTGTCCCCGGCCTGCACGGTTGCGATCCAGTAGAACTGCAGCTCGGAAAAGTCGCACAAACGGGTGCTATCGAATTGGGTGCCTTTTACAAAGGGCGTCTCTTCTTCTTCCGGTCGCAATCGAATCGCCGCTTGTTTCAGAATAATCCCGGTTGGTATGCTGATGGAATGCCATCAGATGGGGTTCAGAATCCTCACCAGTTTCCGTTTCTGAAATCCATGACGCTGAATTGATATGAGTGTCGCACTTCGAGGCTGGAGAAATTCCAGCCTCGCAAGCGTCGTAGTGGATATTGATTCATTTCGGCATTCGAGCGGCGCGATTGCTGGATCAACGTGCCGTCCGAAGAGCAGCTTAAAGGCTCAACCCTGTGAAGGTGGCAAAGTACGTCGAAATATGGAGTTCATCGCTCGTGTCGTTGTCCACGCCTGCAATCACTACGGCGAAATCGGTGATACTCAGCGTTTCATCACTTTCACAGGGCTGGCCTAACGGCTGCCACCTTGCCGGAACCAACTCGTCATTGTTTCGGCACAGGCACAGCAAGCGGCGCGGGGTCAATATCGTCCGGATCAATCCACCCCGCCGTGATTTTTTCTCCGTTCACGAAGCGTTCGTAGAACCCCACATTGCTTTTGGTTGAGTGCTTATACTCATCAAAAATCGCGCCATTGCCGAACATTCGAGGATCGTCCTGATCGCGAAGTTCCGCCGTCATTTTCTCGCGAAGTTCGGCTTTCTTTGTGGCGAACGCAGCCTGATTCGCGAGATTTTCAACGCAGTCGGGATCAGATTTCAGGTTGTATAACTCCTCCGTCGGCCGCAGGCCAAAGCACAGAGCCCAGAACGGATCAGTTGCGTCTTCGCGATGGCGATGCAGGATCACGCTTTTTGTCTTTCCCGCATCGCAGTCCATGTATCCGGTTTCCGGGTTCCCGCCAGGCCAGCGAGATGCTTCGAAGTTTTCAACATACAGCCATTCTTCCGTCACGATGCCGCGCGTGGGATATCCGCCGTCATGTGGGCGTCCGATATCCGTTCGTTCTTTTCCCAGCAGAACATGGTCACGCGGAAGTGTGGAGATTGACGGAGCATTGTTGATGAGGGCACGCTCAAAGATGTCGGTCATACTATGACCTGACGTTGGCGCCATCGCCGTTTCCTGCCATGACAAGCCAGCCACGTCAATCAGCGTTGGGGCGATATCGACGAAACTGACAAACTCATTGACGACTCGACCCGGTGTATGAATTCCCTTTGGCCACATGATGGCGAGTGGCACGTGATTGGCCATTTCGTACACATTGCCTTTGCCGCGAGGAAACGGAGGCCCGTGATCGCTCGTCACTATCACCAGCGTGTTCTCCAGCAGCCCCCTTTTTTCTAAATCTGCCAGCATCAGCCCGACATGCCTGTCAAAGTGCTCGACTTCAAAGGCATAGTCCAGCATGTCGTGGCGAACTTCATCGGTATCGGGCCAGCAGGCGGGAACATGATCCACATCCGTCAGTGCTTTGCCACCCTTGCGAACACCAACGCCAAATTCATAACCTCGATGCGGCTCAATCGCGCCATACCAGAAGCACCACGGCTTATCCGCGGGGGCAGCGTCAAGGAAATCCGCAAAGTTGCCTGCGTAGTCGTTGTTGCTGATTTGACTCGCGGGAGGTTCCAGCTTTTGCTTGTTGAAGGCATCTCCCGTCATTTTACGAGGCTCACCGTTGGCATCGTTCGCGACACCCGGCCCCCAGCCTTTCAGCGTGTGCCCCACATTCCATCCGTGTTCTGCAAGAGCCTCCGCCCAGCCTTTAAATTCCGGCGGGAAATAACAAATATGATTCGCCGCTTCTTTGAGCTGCCATGAATTCCGGCCGGTCAGCAAACACGCTCGCGACGGCGCGCACTTGGCGTTTGGAGTATATGCATGATTGAACAACAGGCCATCTTTTGCCACTCGGTCAAAGTTCGGCGTTTTTACCCAGGGTGTTCCATAAGCTCCAGCATGAAGTCCCCAATCATCCGCGATACAGAAGAGTATGTTTGGCTGATCGGCGGCCGTTGCCTGCGACCGAATCAAGAGCATTGCCGAAAGAATAGTTACGCAGAGTCTGAATTGGTTCATCACCTGAATCCTTGACTGAAATCTGATACAACGTGACTGGCATCTGTGTGCTTAGACCATTTACGAACGACTGTTTGCGCCTTAGCGACTGAGTCCGACGCGACGGCGGGCAAGCAGGCAGGCGTCTCCCGCAACCTCAAAGTCCTGGCAGTTCTTCGGACGAGTCGCATAGTGGCGACAGCGATATGGTGACGCCGCCGCGCCATCCCCATCCAACGCGACACAAATGCCGCCGGGCCGCGGAACGATGTGCTCGCCGCTCTGCAGTTGCACGAGTTCCGGGTGCAATTTTCTAAACGGGTCGCGGGCCGAGACCGGTACCAGATCGAAGCCTTGACGACAGCACGCACCGCAACTCGCACAGTCCTCAGCCGCCAACTTTTGTTCCCAACGTTCGCACGCCCGTTCATCGGAACTCACCGGGGGCGCAATTTTGCCCGGCGGTTTGTGCTGACGACAACGCAAACCAGACTTTCCGGAAACAGCCCAGGCGCATGACCCGCAGCGCAATTCCTCAGTGCCAGACATCAGCGAGCCCAAACGGTGCCGGGCACGCGTGACACTCCAAAGCGAAGACGGGTGAGCCAGACCACGCACAGCATCAGCAATCATGGCCGTGGCGGACAGACTGCGAGTCAACACAGACTCAAATGGTGGCGTCTGAGCCAATTGAAATCCGGCTTGTGCAATCTTGATCGCTGGATCTTCACCATCTTTCAGAGGATCGTCCGGCAGCGCGTCCCAATAAGGTCGCCAACTGGTGGTGACGGCCATAAACGCACGCAACCCGAAGGGTGCGGAGAGTGCCGCCTGCAATCGATGGCAGGCATATTCATAGATAAGATCGCGTTTGCTGGTATTGCAAAGTCCCCAGTCGGGCAGGTCTTTAGCGTGGATTCCCGACACCAGCCAGTGGCAAATTTCATGAAAAACCATCTGTGCCAGAGAGTCGTCGGCATCGAAATCATCTTCGACAGAGATCGTGAGCGTCCCTTTGCCATCGTAGGAAGCATACGCCTCAGCCGAGCGTTGGACCGCCAACCCCAAGTCTGCGGCAGCACGAAGCCAAATCAAATCGACGGGGTCTTGGTAGTGATGAACAATAGAACGCTCGGACATCAATCGGCAATTCAACGGAACACTCGTGCATCTGGAAATCTCGTGAAGTGCATAGTGTCGAACAACTAGTCAATTTTTTCAAGCATTCATTGATCGATCTCTGTCTGGCACTGGCCAAATTCAGTCGCCTAAGGGATTCAATTTCCAGCCACTGACCAGATTTGAAAATCCCTCGGTAGGCTCTGGCATCGGTTCACCGATCATTCCAAGCGACCATCGCGCGCTATCGGGAATAATGGCATCGACAGGATCGAGTTTGTATGCTTCAACTAATCCTGGAGCCGCAGATTTAGCTCGCAAAATTCCCAGAGCCACCGCCGACATCCGTCTGATTGGAAATTGCTCCGGCATCAAGCCGCCGCGATCGGCCAGACGGTCGAGGAAAGATTTTGCAAGTTCCGGGACTGGATCATGCTCATGCATCAGGCCCATCGCCCACATTGCTGCAGATCGTTTTTCGTTGCCGCCTGGTTCAGATTTCTTGAAGTTCGGCTCCAGGAAAGGTTGCAGATCTTTCAGTCGCATCAAACCTGCGTATTGAATCAGGTACGCCGATTGATGGCCGAGATACGCACCTTCGGGTGCCGTTGCCGGAGCTTTAAACATCTCGTCGTTTCGCGTCAGATACTGTCTGACTGCGGTCTCCACGGTGGCATCGGGAAACAAGTGCAGAAGCCATCCAGCAGTCACCAATACCTCATTGCGCGGATGTTCAAGAAGTGGAATGCAGCGATCGGAAAATTGACTTCCGCGAAGCTGCCCCAACAACAACAGAGATTGTTCGATGCCCTGCCAGTTTTCAGGATCTGCTGCGATACGATCACCCGCCATCGCGACGATAGAATCACGTAACGTCGGCTGTTCCTGAGCAACCATCGCCGACATTTCTCGAGCGACATTTCGCACTTCCAGATGCTTATCGCTGAGTTGTTCGTGCAACCAATTTGCCCTTTCTGGCGTTGGGAATTGCCGAATCACTCGCGCAGTCGTCATCCGAACGACAGCGTCACGATGACTGCGACCGTTATCCAGCGCTGGAAGTAATCCTGCGGCGTTTAGACGGTACATTGCTAACCATGCAGCAGAAGCAACTCCATCCGATTTATCAGCACACAGCGTGAACAATTTGGTCAGCGATTCTGGATGCGGACTGGAGAGAAGCTGAACCGCAAGGATTCGTTCTGAAACATTGCCCGTGATGTATTTTGCAGATTCCTCGAACGCCGTTTCGGGAGCTATGGAACTCAGAGCCTTTGCAGCAGCGAAGCGTTTTTCATAAAACAACCGTGGATGATTCAGAACTGTTCGCAGTGATGCGGACGCCTGCGAATCATTCAGTGCCACGAGTCCTTCACACGCCAGTGAAACAGCAACGGCGGTTTGTGAATCATCTACCAGACGTTTTTTCCAAACATCAGTGGCCGGGGCATATTTCCACCGCGCGAGAGCAGGATCAATCCAAAGTCGCTCAGCGTCATCAATCTCCGGATCAAGTGCGAGCAACGGCGCGGCCGCAGACGTGTAATCCGCATTCGCCAGGGCTCGAGCACACGCAAATCTTACGCTTCGATTTGGGTGAGACTGCAAATGTTTTACAAGAATGTCCGCAGTTGTTTCAATACTCTGCAACTTTTCTTCCGCAACACGAGCGAGACTCAGTGCGGCCGTTTCCAGCAATTCATCATCGTCGATCTCTCGCAATGTCCGTTCGAACAGCGGCACGTAGCGAGCATCGAGTTTTTGGCTGTTTGGTGGTGCTATCAGATACGGCTCAAGATGCATCCGCATGGGCAACTTGTCAAATCTCGCGACAGGCGAAATCTCCAGCGGTCCCTGATACGGACCACTCGGTGAGAAATCAGGATCAGGCTGCTCGCTCTGCACTTTGGATGGCTGTGCAGCGGATGGCTGTAAAGTTTCCTCGGTTTTTTGGGTTGCAACGTCTTCCTGGCCGATCACCTGGATGTGCAACGAAGGTAACAATAGAGCTAAGAGTAGCAGTGTCGAAAATCGCAATGCATGGAAAGGTTGAAGACATCGAAATTGTCTGTACGGCATAACGAAACTCTCGAATGCAAATCGATCAGAAGACAAATTCATCGGGCTAATCCGGCTGACTCAAACGACGCACTCGGAAGTACAACACGATCAGCAACAGGCCGCAGAGAATCGAACTGATCCACCACGCCGATGGAATCAGATTGAAATTCTGAAACCCGTCCGCTTCGATCGCACTTAAAGCAGCCGCCAGCGGATTGAATTGCAGCGTGCGTTCAACCACCGAATGGCCAAACGGAGCGTCCAAATTCACCCAGACCAGCATCGTGCCGGCAAATAACGAAATCAGGATACCGTACGCAACGGTCGTCGCCAC
>JBDNFT010000776.1:0-2785 GCA_041689695.1 Planctomycetaceae bacterium
ACTGGAACGCCTTTCCGGGAGTTCCTCCATGCGGATGATCTGGCATCCGGCATCCTGCATCTTCTGCAATTGCAACAGCCTCCCGACCTCGTCAACATCGGCAGCGGCCAGGAAATCAGCATTCGAGGCGTTGCAGAACTCATCGCCGAGATCGTTGGATTCCAGGGGGAAATTCTGCTTGATCCCACCAAGCCAGACGGGACACCTCGAAAGCTCAGCGATATCAGCCTGATCCAGTCCACAGGCTGGTCCCCCCGCATCCCACTGCGTGATGGACTGGCCTCGGCGTATCAGGATTTTCAACGCGAGCTAAAATCTGAGCAGTTACGTGCAGTGTGAACAAACCAAGGTATTGATCGTGTTGCCATGACGGAATTTCACTTAACAGGCGCGGCACTCTGGGAAAGGATGAACCGAGCAGTGGAAAAAGTCCAGGAACGACTTGAGAAGACTGCACGCACTCTTGAAAACGCTGGTATTCCGTACGCGATCATTGGCGGCAACGCCGTGCGAGCATGGGTCGCGCAGAAGGATGAGGCGGCTGTTCGGACAACCCGTGATGTCGATATTCTACTTCGCCGAAGTGATTTGTCTGCTGCGACCGAAGCCATGCAGAATGCCGGATTTGTCTATCGTCACTCTGCTGGCATCGACATGTTCCTTGACCATGAAAACGCGAAGGCTCGAGACGCTGTTCATGTTCTTATCGCGAGCGAAAAAGTTCGCGAAACGGACTTGCTGGCAGCACCAGATGTAGACGAATCCGTGATCGTCGATGCGCATCGAACACTGTCCCTGGCAGCTCTGGTGCAGATGAAACTGAACGTGTTCCGCGATAAAGATCGGATGCATCTGCGTGATATGCTCGACGTCGAATTGATCGACGCCAACTGGATCTCAAAAGTACCGCTGATCCTCGCTCCACGTCTTCAGGAACTTCTCGATAATCCAGAATAACCAATAACCAATAACCAATAACCAAGAACCAAGAACCAATAACCAATAACCAATAACCAATAACCAATAACCAAGAACCAAGAACCAAGAACCAAGAACCACTGAAAAAACCAATGTCAAAAACTGCATTCATCACAGGAATTACCGGTCAGGATGGCTCGTATCTGGCAGAACTATTACTCGAAAAGGGCTATGCTGTGCATGGTCTTGTTCGTCGAGCCAGCACGTTCACAACAGGCCGCATCAACCATATCTATAACGATCCACACCAAAGCGGCAACCGTCTGTTTTTACACTACGGAGATCTCACGGACGGCCAGAGCCTGACCAATCTCGTGCTCGATATTGAGCCTGATGAGATCTATAACCTGGGTGCTCAAAGTCATGTGCGAGTCTCTTTTGATCAGCCGGCATACACCTTTCAGGCCACCGGCGGCGGCGCTCTCAACGTGCTTGAAGCCGCTCGGCAATTGAACAAAAAGAAGCCAGTGAAAGTCTACCAGGCATCATCCAGCGAAATGTATGGCGAAGTTCTGGAAACTCCACAGTCCGAAAAGACACCGTTCCAGCCACAAAGCCCGTACGGTTGTGCCAAGGTATTCGCGTTTCATCAGACGGTGAACTATCGCAAGTCGTACGACATGTTTGCAGTCAACGGCATTCTGTTCAATCACGAAAGCCCGCGACGCGGCGAAACCTTTGTGACTCGTAAAATCACGCGAGCCGCAACACGCATCAAACTGGGGCTGCAGAAGAAATTGTATCTCGGAAATCTGGAAGCAAAACGCGACTGGGGTTATGCCAAGGATTATGTCGAAGGCATGTGGCGAATGCTGCAACATTCGGAACCAGACGATTTTGTACTGGCAACCGGCAAGACTCAGACTGTTCAGGAGTTTGCCGACTTAGTGTTTGCTCAATTGGAACTCGATCCGAAGGACTATATCGAAATCGATCCACGCTACTTCCGTCCCGCCGAAGTTGATCTTTTGTTAGGTGACTGCACCAAGGCAACAGAAAAACTTGGCTGGACGGCATCGACATCACTCGCCGAACTTGCAAAACTCATGGTCGATCACGACCTTGAACTTGCCCGCCAGGAATCGATCCTGGCGAAGAATGCCTGAAAGCAGGCAACATTGTGTAGCCGCAACAAATCCGGAGCCGTATGCCATGAGTACGATTTCATCCTTAGCAGAACACCGTGTTTTGATAGACGGCGTCAGTTGGCAAACGTACTCAGCCTTGGTCGATGAATCGGAACATGCCAGCGGACGCATGTCCTACGATGAAGGAACACTGGAAATCATGTGCCCGGCAATACCCCACGAAAGCAGCAAGTCGCTCATCGGGCGAATGATTGAACGGTTTACTGAAATTCGAAAAATTGACATTCGATCATCCGCCTCCACAACATTTCGACGGACTGATTTAAAGCGAGGCTTCGAAGCCGATGAATCGTACTATATTCAGAATGCAGAATTGATCCGTGGAAAGCGAGAACTCGATTTGTCGATCGATCCCCCGCCGGATCTTGTGATCGATGTTGAAATCACCAGATCAGCAATCAACAAACTGCGAATGTTTGCTTCTATGGGAATCCCCGAAGTCTGGCGCTACGACGGGAAGATACTTTCGATCGGATTTCTCCAGTCCGACAGATACAGCGAATCGGAAGTCAGTCACGTCCTGCCAGGTTTTCCGGTTGCACTCGCCAGCGAGCTTCTCAGCCAGCGTTTTGACGTCGGCGAAACCGAACTTATTCGCAAGTTTGTAGCCACCGTTAACGCATAGGGAGCAAGGAGCAAGGAGCAAGGAGCAAGGAGCA
>JBDNFT010000777.1:0-3243 GCA_041689695.1 Planctomycetaceae bacterium
CGCCGACACGTATATGTTCAGACCGATCACAGAAAACGTTCGCCAGGTCGATCAGTTTGGTGGTTACACGGCCGGTGCGGGCCATGCGTTGTATACGGCTCGCACGTTCCCACAACAGTGGTGGAATAAGACTGCATTTGTCTGTGGACCAACAGGTCACCTTGTTGGCACATTCGTGCTGAGTCGCGACGGTGCAGGCTACAAGTCCACCAGTCCGACAAATCTCCTGGCCAGCGACGACGAATGGGCCGCGCCGATCATGGCGGAAGTCGGTCCCGATGGCGCCGTCTGGGTAATAGACTGGTACAACTACATTATTCAACACAACCCAACCCCGCAGGGCTTCAAGACAGGCAAAGGCAATGCCTACGAAAGCGATTTGCGTGACAAAAAGCATGGTCGCATTTATCGCGTGCTACCAACTGAAGGAACAAAAGACGTCCTGCATTCGTGGACAAGTCTGGCTAAAGCGACCAATGCAGAGCTTACTGCGACGTTGAAGCATCCATCGTTCAATTGGCGATTGCAGGCTCAGCGTCTGCTGCTCGAGCGGAATGCGACCGATGTCGTCCCGCAGCTTCTGGAACTGATCGCCGATCCGTCGGTTGATGAAATTGGTTTGAACGTTGGAGCGATCCATGCGTTGCAGACGCTCACGGGTCTGGGTGTCATTGATTCAGAAAAGAACGTCGCGTCACTCGACGCACTTGGCATCCTCGGCGACAAGATCGCCATCGCATTATCCGCCGCATTGAAACATCCTTCGCCTGGCGTTCGAAGGAATGCAATTGCCGTCCTGCCACATAATGAACATGGGCTCGCTGCACTTTTAGCGGCGAAAAATGTGTTCACCGACAGCGATATCCAGGTGCGACTCCAGGGAATTCTGAGCCTTGCCGACATGCCGTCATCTGATGATGCAGGTCAGCTCGTGGCAACACTCGCGCGCCGCAATGGCGTGGATCTCTGGGAAAACAATGCCGTGACTGTGGCAGCGGCGACTCATGCCGTCGTATTTCTGAAAGCCTTGGGACAACGCGATGAACAGGACTCAGTGAAACTCAATGACAGTGCGCTGCAAACTTCCGAAATCGTCGCCGAACACATTGCCCGCAGCCGACCGACAGTCGAGACAATGCAAGCATTATTGGCGGGACTCGAAAAAGGCTCACCAGAATTGTCTGCCGTCGTAACCCGAGGCATGATTGCTGGCTGGCCACGTGATTACCGATTGCAATCTACAGATGTGATGGAAGCATCATTGCTGAAATTGCTTGAACAGATTGCCCCATCGTCAAAAGGCAAGCTATTGCAACTCGCGTCACTATGCGGATCAAAGGCACTCGAATCGTATGCGAAAGAGATCGTCGCTTCGCTGCTGAAAGTCGTCGGTGACGTGGATTCGACAACGGCAACGAGGATCAATGCGGCTCAGGAAGCGATCGGCTTTCAGTCGGAGAGCGCGGACGTTTTGACCTCAGTACTTGACACAATCACCCTGCAGACAACGCCAGATGTTGCTGTCGGACTGATCGAAGCGGCGGGACTCAGTACAGCAAACGATGCCGGAAAAATCATCGTCGATCGCACCGAACGAATGACGCCGACAATGAAAGCGGCGGTTATGCGAGTGCTGTTGTCTCGCCCAGCGACAACAACAGCGTTGCTGAATGCCGTGGAAGCAGGTACGTTAGAAATCAGCGATTTGACGCTGGATCAGAAGCAGGCGTTGCGAGTTCACCCGGATAAATCAATCCGCGCGGCGGCAGAAAAACTGATGGTGGCCGGTGGCGGACTTCCTGACGCCGACCGTGAAAAAGTGCTGCAATCGCTGCTGCCGTTGTGCGAAGAAAAAGGCGATGTCAAAGTTGGCAAGGCCATGTTTCTGAAACATTGTTCCAAGTGCCACATGCACGGCACCGAAGGTAAAACCATTGGACCAAATCTGACCGGCATGGCCGTGCATCCGAAGCATGAATTGTTGATGCACATCATCGACCCCAGTCGCAGCGTCGAAGGCAATTTCAGAATCTACACTGTCGTTAAGACAAATGGGCTGGTGATTAATGGCATGATGTCCGGCGAATCACGCACGGCGATCACTCTGCTGGATGCCGAAGCAAAGGAGCACCAGATCGCTCGCGAAGATATTGAGGAACTCGTACGATCACGCAAGTCACTGATGCCGGAAGGATTCGAAAAACAGGTAACGCCTGAAGAACTGGCCAGCCTGCTGGAATTCCTGACAGACAAAGGCAAGTACATGCCAATCTCTCTGGATCGTTATGCGACAGCGATCAGCACAAAGGGGCTCTTCGGTCCAACAGATGATGGCCCGGATCGCATGATTTTCAGTGACTGGACTCCAAAAATCTTCAAGGACGTGCCGTTCATCCTCACTGACCCACGCGGTAAATCTGTTCCGAATATCATTCTTTTGAATGGACCGAACGCACCGCTTCCGGCTGCAATGCCAAAGTCGGTCACACTGCCGTGCAACAGCGAAGCAAAGGCCATTCATCTTCTGAGCGGCGTTGGCGGCTGGAGCTTCCCTTATGACGCAAACAAAACGGTTTCCATGATCGTTCGCCTGCATTACAAGGGTGGAGAAACGGAAGACATCGAACTCCTCAATGGAGTGCATTTTGCGGACTACATTCGTCGCGTCGATGTGCCAGGCTCTGAATTCGCGTATGCCCTGGGCGGGCAGCAGATCCGCAGCGTCACAGTGATACCAAAGAAGCGTGATGTGATTGAAACTATGGAACTCGTCAAAGGCCCGGACCGCACGGCCCCAATCGTGATGGCGGTGACGGTCGAACGGATGTAGTCACTGGATCGGTGTTTCGCACGTAGGCGTTTTCCGAAAACTCGGGCCCGAACGCCGCAGTAGGTGATTTCCCTGGCACTCGCAATTCTCTGCATCTGAATTCCTGCGTTTCGATGTGCAAGAACAACCAAAGTATCGTCTGCGCGCAGCGTGTAGGTTGCCGGCGGATCACGTGTCACTATTCCTTCACCAGAACGGACAGCAATGATCACGAACTGCAGCCCCAGGCCGAAGTGAATATCGGTCAATGCACGGCCAACCAAATCTGCATAGGGTGTGACCGGCATTCCCGGCGGATCATCAGGGGGAGAGTTTTTTGAGATCGAGTGGATAAATTCTGGCTTGTTCCTGTTGAATTCGAAAGGTTTGGAAGGCGTCCCAATCCTCGTTTGTGCGGATGGCTCGCAGGTTGA
>JBDNFT010000778.1:0-3798 GCA_041689695.1 Planctomycetaceae bacterium
GGACCAACCAGCAGCAATCAAGCCGTCAATTGCTGCGATGATCGTAGCGTCGTCATTCGCCGAGGGAATTTCGACGGGAGTTGCCACGACGTTATCATGTGCTGCTGATGATGGATTTGAGGGAACGTCAGACGACCCAGTGCTCGGCAGTATTCCGTTCAACTCAAGTGGCTTCAAATCGTCGCTGGGAGATTTTTGCAACGCGCTGTCATGGTTGCTGGCAAGCTGTGGATCTTGCGGTCGATAAGTGGTTGTGTCGGAATTGGGTTTTACATCCTGGTTGACACCATTACTGACCATCTGAAGTGCGTTCGTGCCGCGAAAGTTAATCGCCGCGATGCTGGCCAGAAAAAGACAAGCGGCTGCCACAGCCACCATCCGTGGGCTGAATCGCGAGCCTTGTCGCACGGACCGGACGCTGGACTGTGTGCCACGCGAAGGGACAGTTTCGATTTCAAAAGTCCCGATTTCAGCGGTGTCGTTTGAAAGTTGGGATCCAACGCCAATACCCGCGTCCCATGCAAGTTGTCCATGTAGTTGTACAAACTCCACGAACGTGGCTCGCATCGCGCGATGGGCACGCAAAAGTGACTGCAACTCAATCAATTGATCTGAAGACAGTTGTTCTTCGCACCATAGATTGCAAAGCGTAATGAAATGATCCTGAGAGCTGCTCATTGGACACCTCCCACTGACATGCGTCGCCGAATGCATTCCAACAACACGCGACGAATTCGCCCAAGAGACTGATAGACCGAATTGGCCGGCCGTCCAAGTTCATGGGCAACGTTGTCACCCGTTGTGCCATTTGAATAGCGACGGCGAATGAGTTCCTGGTCCTGCGTTCGTAACTTACCGATACATTCCGTCAGAGCATCACGTCGCTGCTCAAGATCCGGAGTTTGCTCTTGCATTTCATCTGCGAGCAGCCCTGCCACATCATCGCCTAGCAAAAACATTCGATGGTGCCGGGATCTGCGAAATCGAAACACTTCCAATCGGGCGATCGCGCGACACCATGCCAGGAAGTTGGTCCCTAGTTCAAATTGTGTCCATTTGCTGAGCATGACGACGTTCGTTTCCTGCAACACTTCATCAGCGTCTGCAGTTGTGTGAACCAGAGGAAGAATAAACAGATAAAGTGGTCGCTGAGATTGTGTGAACAGTCGTACAAAGTCTTCACTGGGAGCCGATTGATTCCCTGAAGCAGTCGCTGAAGATTGTTGGGACGCATCAGACATGAAAGGTCACGCAGCAGTGTTGACTAGCAGCTCACATTGTATTTGCTGGCTAGAGAAAGGAAGCCCGGACTGCAGCAGTCCGGGCTTCCAAAATCGAACTCTCTCCACAACTCTTCTCACCAAATCACCGAAATCAACCAATCAGTTCCTGAATTGGCGTTCCGCCGTTGGCCAGCTTCATCGGACGGCCGCGTTTTGACGTATGGACGGTATTCACTGGAATACCCATGGCCATCGCCACGGTTGCCCAGATATCGCCTGGCAAATAAGCCTTGCTGCCGTCAGCAATCTGCAGTCCATCTTTGTCAGTGGCACCAACAGCCTGACCATTTTTCAAGCCGCCGCCGCCCATCATGACGCTCCATGAAGCAGCCCAGTGATCGCGACCGACGTCCTGGTTGATGCGAGGCGTACGACCAAATTCACCCATCCAGACGAGGACAGTATTATCCAACATGCCACGCTGTTTCAGGTCCGCAGTAATCGCTGCAATGCCTTTGTCCAGAACTGGCAGACGCTGATTCTTCAGAGTATTGAAGACGTCCGTATGAAGATCCCAGCCGCCAAGGTTAACTTCCACGAATGGAACGCCAACCTGAACGAGACGACGAGCCATCAACAGGCCCTGTCCAAAACCATTCTTACCGTATGCTTCTTTTGTGGCTTCTGATTCGGCTTCCAGACCAAGGGTTGGATCAGCCTTGGCGGGATCAAATGCCGCCATCTGATTCGAAGTCATCAAATTCACGGCGTTGGCGTAAATGTCCTTGTGAGCCTTTGGAAGTTCGCCACGGCGAGAAGCCATAAAGCTGGTTTCAATTTCTTCCAGCATCGTGAGTCGTCCTTGCAGGCGATTCTTGCCCTCTTCGGAAGGTGAATTGCGAATCCGACCTGTGTTATCCACAGCAAATGGAGCATATGTCATCCCAAGGAAACCAGCCTGACCTGCACCGCCATCGACAGAGACAAAAGCTGGAATTTCCAGAGCCTTACGGTTTCGACCCAGTTCGTAGCTTACAACAGAGCCAAACGTCGGATGCACAACCGTAGGGTTAGGCACATACGAAGTCTGCATGTAGTAACGTCCACGGCCATGGTCGGCCTCGCGGGTACTCATGGAACGCACGATCGACAGATCCTGAAACATCTTTGCCGTTTCAGGCATGTGCTCAGAAATCTGAACACCTGAAGCCGCTGTATCGATTGGCTTAAATTCTCCGCCGTTCTTCGATTCTGGTTTCAGGTCCCAAATGTCGATCGTGGGAGGTCCGCCACCCATCCACATCAGGATGCAGGCTTTTTGCTTTGCCTTAACCACATCGGCATTTGCCTGGACATGTGACAGGAAGTTAATCGCGGGAACTGTTGCAGCAGCCGTAGCCATGTGCTGCATAAAGTGACGGCGATTCATGCCATAGTTATTCCAAAGAGACATTGAGATTTCTCCAGCTAAAGTTGTCGGTAAGTTTGTGGACGCAAAAATTATCGTTGTCGGCGAGATGCCGATTTGAATCAACGTGGCTTTCAATCAAGCGAAATTTAATTCAACAAAGATCAGTGGATGAATACGAACTCATTCGAATTCAATAGAGCCCAAAACAAATCCTGATAAGCGTTCAATGGTTGTCCACGGTATTTGTTGTCACTCAGTAACTTTGAAACTTTGCTCAGCTCCGATCGCGTCGGATGACGGCTGAGAGCTGCCAGATACAGTTCCTGAATCTTCTGTAACTCCGTGCCCGGCTTACTCATGG
Organism: Planctomycetaceae bacterium; assembly: GCA_041689695.1. Lineage (GTDB taxonomy): Bacteria > Planctomycetota > Planctomycetia > Planctomycetales > Planctomycetaceae > SXXK01. The sequence continues at coordinate 2,996 of JBDNFT010000778.1, forward strand.
ATTCAAACAGGAAACTGCCTCGTTCAATACTGCAAGCTTTTTCGATCAGCTCACTATTCATCATCATCAACGCCTGCGGAATCGTACCGTTGAAGGTTGTCGATTCGTCATTTTCATCATTTTCATATGCTACGATGAACTGCTGCATCCACTTCTGGCGTTGTTCTTCCTGAGCACTCCAGCCACCACGTCCGGATTGATGAGCATTGCTGGCCACGATCAAAGAATCATACAACTGTTCCGCCTGCATCGACTTCAAATACATGTGGCTAAAGAGAGGCATTTCACCAGCCGCTGGATCATCAGACTTGTTGTTATCATTGAATTGACTTCCAAGTGAATACGCTTCAGTGGCACAAATTGTTCGTATCATTTGTTTAAGATCGTAGCCACTGTCTGCAAATTCGTGTGACAGGCGATCCAGCAATTCTGGATGGCTCGCTGGATTGTGCGGCCCCATGTCGTCCACTGGACGAGTAAAACCGTAGCCGAAGAAATGACTCCACATGCGGTTCACCATCGCCTGAGCAATGTGGGGAGCCTGTCCATCAATCGATCGCGTCAGCAGCTTTGCAAATTCTTCGCGTCGGTCGGTATCGTTCCCCGCATCAACTTCAATGCCCTCAAAACGCGGATATGCAACCTGCATGACGCCACTGCGTTTTTCATAATAGACCGGACCAGAGAAGTCTTTCGTCAGAACTTCAGAGTAGTCATCGACCATTCGACCAGTGTTTGGATCAAGTTTTCGATGGTCCTTCTTTTCGACCTGACGGAAGAAGCTGTTGTATTCCCAGAATTGA
>JBDNFT010000779.1:0-7443 GCA_041689695.1 Planctomycetaceae bacterium
GCAGATCCAGGTGCTCAACGCCGTCCGCAAGCTGAACTCGCTGCGTCTTGACGAAACGGGCGACGAAGAAATCTCGACGCGCATCAACGCCTACGAAATGGCGTACCGCATGCAGACGAGCGCTCCGGAATTGATGGACACCGCTGGCGAAACTCCGGAGACACTGGCGATGTACGGCATTAAAGATCCAAACGAATCCAGCTTTGCGCGAAACTGTCTGTTGGCTCGGCGACTTGTCGAACGCGGCGTGCGGTTCATCCAGCTCTATCATACGAACTGGGATCATCACGGCGGCGTGACGGAAAACCTGGAACAACATCTGCCATTGATCTGCAATGAAATCGATCAATCCGGCTCAGCGCTGGTGCGAGATCTGGAGCAGCGCGGATTGCTTGAAGACACCATCGTGATGTGGGGCGGCGAATTCGGACGCACACCGATGGGTGAAGTTCGTGAATCCACGGGCCGCAATCATCACATTGATGCCTTCACAATGTGGTTCGCTGGCGGCGGATTCAAACCGGGCATTGCCTACGGCGAAACGGATGAATTCGGTTTCGGGCCTGTCGGAGAATCAACCCACGTCCGCGACATTCATGCGACGCTGCTGCATCAGTTGGGGATCAATCACGAAAGACTGAGCGTGCGATCACAGGGTCTTGATGTTCGCTTGACTGGCGTACTGCCAGCACGTGTGATCAAGGAAGTTGTTGGCTAGGCAACGAAGACCGCATCAAACGCAGAGCCGTTCCGGCAACGATTTGTCATTAGTTATTTTTTAATTGTCATTTGTTATCGATTTTGCGATTCCCAATGACAAATGAAAGATGACAGATAACTAATGACAAATTCTATCCCCTTTGAACTGGTGCTACTCCGAAATCAAATAGCCAAGATCCGCAGGCACTCGAAGTGCGTTATCAACGTCCCCGCCATCATCGGCATTGTTTTCGCCAATGCTGTAAATGATCACACCGTTCTCGCTTGTTTTGAATCGCAACGGATGCCCGTCGAACGGATCGATTAAGCGAGATAACTTTGATGGGTCTTCGTCAGGAATCAGATCCTGCAAGCCTGCAAGTGACGTCGGCAATTTTCCATGTTGAAGTCGAAAGCGATATGCAGCGATCGTGGCAATTGCACAATTCTGTCGGGCTTCGGCTCTGATTCCCGCATGAATCGCCTGCTGGAGTGCCGGCAGAAGCTGAATCAAGGTCATGTACGTCAGGCGGGAGAACTTGTTAGCGGTCAGGGCTTTGAATTCACTATCCACTTTCTGGTGACTCTTTAACGCCTCGGGCCACGACGTCTCCAGCCCCTCTGTGGACTTCGCCAATAATTCGATGGCCTTTATTTTGTTTGCACCGCGAAACATGGATTGTGGATACGGAAATCGGTCAATCGCATCAAGGCACAGTGCAAGTTCACCGTGGAATGCAATTCGCATTTCCGAACGAAAGTCAGCCCGTCCAATTGTGATTTGTAGATTTTGAAGTTCCGTGTCGGTCCAATCGCAGTGAGGCAGCATGTCGGCAACCAGTTCACAGCCGATGGCGTGAACTGCAATTCTGATCAGTTGCGAAATCAGCACAGGATCACCTCGCAGAGATTCCGAGACCGCGAAGATTGCAGATGCATCTTTGAGTGTCTCCAAATCTTGACCGTCATGTGCATGCACATGTGCGCTGAGCGACAGCAAGCGAGCAAGAGTCCGGGTTTCCTGTTGTGCTGGCAGGATGGTATTGTAACCCGCTGTGAAATCGATCGGATATCGCGCCATCCCGCCAGCATCTGCGGCTTGCATGATGAGTTGAATCTCGTGGTCCAACTCTTTCAGAAACGACCGTGAGGCTTCGAGTTCGGCCCATTCTTCGCCCGGCGGAGGAACTGGCGTTGGTCCTTCGCCCACGAGTGGAATGCTTTGGGCTCTGGAGTAGATGTTGGCGTTTCCAATCGCGTTAATGGCTATCGTCCACTGTTCTGTCGTATCACGGACATCCGGTGGCACGGCATAGTAGGCGTTCAATTCTGCGCCATTTGTCGGCAAACCCCGCGACCTCAGATCTGCGAGCTGCTGATTCAGACGTGAGGCGGACAGGTGATAAAGCCCTGCAACGACAATAGCGATGAATATCAGCACCGCTAAGGCGATCAGCAGAATCTTCCGGCATGGTCGCGAGCGTGTTGCTTCTTTTTTCACAAAAAAATCCCTGACGAATCAGCGTTTATACTTCACACGGTCAGGAATGATGCCTTCAACCGCGATCGTTGGCAAGTCCCTTCTCCCCATGGCAAGGGGGAGCAGGTGGCCGCAGAGGTTCCATTTGTCGATCGTGTTCCAGAAATCGTAACCCACGAATCCGGCATCGCCGTAAAACAGTTTGTTTTCAGGGAATTCCATAGTTTCCAGCATCGCTAATGAGGTGCGCACGTTGGCTCGAGTAACTCGGGCCGATCTTCCACGTCCATGGCATTCGCATGCCGATATGTCATATGCGAGTCAGCCAAACTTGCGGGCCAACGGGTTGCGATTTGTAGTCACTTTTTTGCTCACAGGTTGTCGCGCCTTGGCGTGTCGTCCACGCTTGTTCTTCTTCTTGCTCTGTTTTTTATTCTTCTTGTTCTGCTGTTTGCAGAATTGACGTTCGTTTGCCTGGGTTCGCGGTGCGTCCAGTCGAGAACCATAAACCGCCAACGCCAACCACATACCGATGCGGAACTTTGTGGAATCCGTTTCCTCCATCAGTTGATGTTTTCGCTTCTGCAACAATGGCAAGATCTTTCCCGAGTATTTCTTCAACGCATTAATCAATGACTGGTAGGAATTAATCCCAGTTGTGCCGAACAGTTCGGCAGTCTTCTTGATCGCGTCATTGGCGGAAACGACCAGACCTCGTTTGTCGCTCCAGACCAAAGGACCGCCACTCGGACCAAATGCGCCACCATCCAATCTATATTGCCATAGAGTACAACTTCTGCAAACATATGGTCGGTAATAATCCAATTCAAAGCTTTGGCCAACTGCTCACCCTGCGTGGATCGTTGTGGCCTGCTTTTTGCGGCATCCTTGCCGAATATTTTCATAGCCAGACGCCTTTGTTCTCGGCAGCGTTGCCGGGGCTGTGTTCAAACGGGAGTCTGGCTTGTTTCACTTCCAGGTTTCAAGGCTAATCGAAAACGGCCGTTTTTTCAGACTTTTTTTCCTGAACGGCGTTGGGTGAAGGGGCAAGAAAAATCGTCCTGTCGTTGGTGCATGAAGTTAATCCTGGTCATCCCCCATTCGGCCACCTTCTCCCCCGATCTCGGGGGAGAAGGGACATTCGAAACCGTTTCGTCTAAACGACCGTATTCTTGACCCAGCGAAACATAAAGCCAACTAGCCCATGAAATATTGGATACTCGCGGCGCTGGCATGTGGCCTGTGCCTTGTCAACCTCTGGCATTCGTGCCATGACGTTCAGAACTACGGCGGCACGGATCTGCGAGTGCGTGTTGTAGGCGCGCGGGCTTTAGTGCGAGGCATCAATCCGTACACGATCAAAGACACGGCGGATCTCAATCCCACTCTGCGTGACCCCGATCAATCCGGTCTGAGTCGCTGTACGTATCCACCAACATTGCTGTTCTTTTATGCGCCGCTGAGTTCATTAAGATATCCGTCGCAGCGTGTGATCTGGGGAGTGCTTGAGTGGTGTGCGTTTTTCGCAAGCGTGCTTGTGCTGAGCGCGTGCATAAAATCGCGAGACGCGCGGTACTGGTTTTTCGTCACCGCCATCGGGCTGTTCGGAAGTTCGTTCTTTTGGCGACTGCATGTTGAGCGAGGCCAATATTATATCTTTGTCGTGCTTCTCATCAGCATTGGAATACTGTTGCTCTTGAAGACGCAGAATGCTGTTGCGGTCGGCATATTCTGGGGCTTCGCGATTTGTCTGCGACCGACGGTTGGACTGCTTGTCTTGCCGTGGCTGATAAGTTCTCAACGCAGGATTGCGATGACGGCCATCGCCACGGCAACTGTTTTCGTCGCTGCAGCAACGTCAGCCGGACAGCCTGAATATTGGCTGGACTTCCTGAAACTTTCACGAGCCTGGGAGCAGTCCGTTCTTGGTGTTGAGCTTCCGGGCACCACATCTGAGGCTGCGATTTCAGGACCGACGGACGGCTACAACACGGCGATGCTGGAAAGCTATGCGGCGAATCTGACGTTCGACAGTCTGGCCCTGAGTGTGCAAACAATGTTGAACGTGCGAATTGATCCAACGATCGTCGCTCGAGCCGGGAAAGTACTCTGGCTGGTCGTCATCACTACGATCTGGATACTGCAATGGAAGCGGAAACGAGGTCAAATGGTGGAAGTCAACGATCAACTTCTGGTTGGCAGTTGTATGATGCTTCTCACGGACTACTTTCTGCCGATTCGAATCGAATACGCCGACGTGCTGTTCCTGATTCCGATGGCCTTACTGATCCCATCGCTGATGCGCAAGGAAAACCATCTTCTGGCCGCAGTCTTTGTTATAGCGATGCTGATCCCCTTGGCACCGCTCAGTATTCTGCCCTTTAATGCCTCTGCACCAGCGGCGATGTTGCGAAGTTGCATAGCCATCTATCTGCTTGTGCGATTCACGATTTTGAGTACGGACGGCAGCATGAGCAGCAAAGATTCGTTGCCCAAATAGTGGTTTGAAATTTCGCCTTTACGTCAATCAAGGAATTCACCTGCAACGGCTGAAGTTCATCATGGAGGTGAACCGTGTATCCTCCTGCTTCGAGAACCCTTAACGATTTCGCAGGAATTCCAGCCGTTGTCGGGCGTGCACCACATTGGGGGCCACGTCCAGACAGTCCTGATAGTGCTTAATCGCCTCGTCGGTCCGGCCCAGCTTCTCCATGGTCATACCGAGATTGAAGTGATTTTGATACACGTCGGGATTCAATCGAATCGCCAGCTCCAGCGCCTCAACTGCGGCGGCATAGTCCCCTTGAATAAACAGAGTTGCCCCCAGCATCGACTGTACCCCCTCAGCACCTGGATCGAGCTCCATCGCGCGCCTCAGACTCTGCACCGCCTCCGGAAGCCTGTTCTGCCTCAACAAACATCGCCCCAGCTCGCCGTGAGCTGCGAAGTATTCATCATCTGCGGCCAAAACTTCGCGCAGGACCGACTCGGCAAGGTCGTACTGTCCGGCGTCAATCATCGCGGCGGCATCGTTCAGCTTATAATAGAACGGGAGCATGTCTTTCACATCGCGCAGCGGTTGTTCTTCCTCACCAATCGTGTCGCGATACGATGCATATCCCAAACTTCTTAGAGCGCGGCGTTCCCGTCCAGTGAGCGCCACGTTGTCCGCCAGACGCTCGTTCATCCGCCCCTCCCATGCCGCCAGCTCCTCTTCCAGCTCCTGGACCTGCTCGGGCATCTCGGTCGCGAGGTTTCGCAGTTCCGGCGGATCGGCGATCAGGTCGTACAATTCAGACTGGGGGCTGCGGATATACTTCCACTTCGAGGTAATAAGCGCTCGGAGAGGCGACCAATGTGCCGCGTGATAGGGTTCGTCCGTCTCTGCATAGCACGGGAGCAAGGGCAGCGTCTCGCCCCGCAGTGCCGACCGCAGGGAACGCCCGCTCGCGTTCGCAATAGGCTTCTGGCCCAGTTGATCCAACAGGGTAGGAGCCAGATCGACCAGCGACACAGGCTCGGCCACACGATATCCAGATCGACCTTCTTTGGGAGATACGACCAGTAGCGGGACCCGCAGCGTCGCGTCATAAACCGTCATACTGTGGGTCAATTCCCCATGCTCGCCCAAGCTCTCGCCATGGTCGCCGACCACGACAATCACTGTGTCATCCAAGGCACCGGACTCCTCCAGTGTTGAGATTAGCCGGTCAAGCTGCTCATCAACATAGGCCAGCTCCGCATCGTAGGGTCGGTCGGAGAATTGATTTCCGAACCGGTCCTCGTGCGCCAGGTAGGGGAAGTGCGGATCAAAAAGATGCACCCAGCAGAAGAATGGCTTCGGGCTCCGGCTCCGGGGACGCAACCACTTCAGCGCCGCATCGATGACCAAACTTCCATCGCGATACTGGTGATGTCCATGCAAACTGGTATCGGAAAGCGACAGATCATCGTCATACGTCTCAAAGCCTCGCTGCAGGCCGAACTTATGGTCCAGCACAAATGCCGCTACGAACGCCCCCGTCTCGTAACCGGCAGCCTGCAGTTCCGTCGCTAGTGTAGGCAATCCCATGGGCAATGCCGCTTGACCATTATTACGCAGGCCATGCTCGGGCGGATACAGACCGGTCAGCATTGATGCATGAGACGGCAAGGTTAGTGGCACGGGAGCATAGGCACGCTCAAACAGGACGCCCTGCCGGGCCAACCGATCGAGCACTGGCGTCCTGGCAAGCGAATAGCCGTAACATCCCAATCGGTCTGCACGTGTCGTATCAAGCGTGATCAGAAGGACGTTCAATGGCCGGGGAGAACGCACATACCAAACCACGCCAGCAGCAATCAAACCGAGCAGGACAAAAAAACTGATCCGTACCCGAGTGCTTAGCACACCGATCCGTACCCGAGTGCTTAGCACGCTGACTGAACTCGTTGAGCGTGGAACCATCGCGAATTGTATGTCAGGTTAAAGTCAAAATTGATCAGCTCGCCACCATCGGCGAGGACGACTATTCCGTACTAATTTTAAGCTCCAGATCAGTAATGTCGTCCTTGGAAATCTCCACGATATTGGAAGTTTCCCTCGGATCCGGATTTAGCAAATGCGTCGGCAGAGTTTCTACCCGTATCATCCCTGGATCGACTGGCTGCCCTGCTTCGAGCTCGGGAGCCGCTGATCCATCGGGCAAACGCATTCTGGAATAGGCAACGGTGTACTTGCCGGGAGCCAGACCGGGGAGATTTTGAGTGAGGTCCATGACGGTGAAAGCTCCAGCGACGCCGGTCGTGCCAGAACCTCCCCGGTTATTCTTCGTTTCGTTGTGGCGCCAGAACATGTGCTGAATCCGATCGGGGCCGTCGAACACACAAACCGTCAGACCTCGCTGCATTCGCCGCAAGGAATCGAACAGCATGCGTTCACGTTCATCGTGAATCGTCCATGTCAAAATGGAAAGCAGCAGTAGCCCCATTGCTGCAAAAAGGACCAGGAATGACCCAAGAAACGTGATCCCCGCGCCTGGACCGATATATGCCTGCAGAACGAGAGTTTCAGGAATTGACACAGCACGCCCCCGGCATCGAATGATCCAATATCGGCGATGAAAAAACACTGACGATGAAAAAGCAACGGCGGGAATGTTACACCGCAATTGACATCATCCCTAGCAAGAACATGGAGCCATTCATCTATGACGGGGTTTTGTTTTATTTGTAGATTCCGGTTTTCACGGAACCGGACGCTAGCGCGTGGCGGCTGATGAGAC
>JBDNFT010000780.1:0-2996 GCA_041689695.1 Planctomycetaceae bacterium
ATCGCATCGGCCGTTCGCAGCAGCAAAGGAACGAAGGTGGCGACGTATTCTCGAAGCGATGCGAAGAGTTCCTGCTCCAGAGCTTTGGCTCGGTCTTCAGCTCGCAGAACTTTCTCTTCGTACTCCTTGAGTTCCGGCGTGATGTAGCGTTCCTGATTTTTCAGCGTCTGCTTACGAATATATTCGGCAGGCACTTTGGCGCTGTGCGAAGCCGTAACTTCCAGATAATACCCGAAGACTTTATTGAAGCCGATTTTCAGATTCGAAATACCCGTGCGTTCGATTTCTTTTTGCTGGTACGCCGCCATCCACTGACGGCCGCCTCGCATCAGATCACGAAACTCATCCAGTTCCACATTGTAGCCCGGACGAATCACGCCACCGTCGGAGATATTGTGCGGCGGCTCATCAATGACGGCATCAATGATTGCCGCGTGCGCTTCGGGACACAGTTCAATTCGCTCTTCCAGTGTCTGAAGTCGCCTGGATTTTCGTGCGGCCAGTTTGGCGCGCAATCGAGGCAGTTGCCCCAATGTTGCCGCGAGACAAACCAGATCGCGTGGACTGCAGCGGCCGGTGGCAATACGAGACGTCAGACGTTGCAGGTCATAGACTTCTTTCAGCAGCTCGCGAACGTCATCTCGCAGAGACAATTGATTGACGAGTTTTTCAATTGCATCCTGTCGCTGAGTGATTTGTTCCAGGTCCGTCAGCGGACTCGACAACCATTCGGCCAGCAGACGCGATCCCATTGGCGTGCAGGTTTCGTCCATGACTCCCAGCAACGTGAAATCGCGGCGACCGTCGCGCAGGGTCTGAGCCAGTTCCAGACTGCGGCGAGTCGCTTCGTCAATGATCATGTGTCGGCTGCGACGCCATGCTTCCAGCCGCACAATATGCGTCAAGGCCGTGCGTTGTGTTTCGCGGACGTAATCCAGCAGAGCCCCTGCAGCCGTGACTGCGGGCGAGTCTTCGATGTCGAAACCTTCCAGCGTTTTCGTGCCGAAGTGTTCGTTTAACAGCCGTTTGGCTTCTTCACGAGCGAAGCACCAGTCGGGCCGCGTTGTGAACACCATCGGCTGCTGTTCGGCCCGACGCATCTGAAGATTGCCGTCCTGAGCGGCACTTTCGGGGATCAGACATTCGGCCGGGCTGATGCGAGCGAGTTCGTCCTGAAGCTGCGATGGTTCCAGTTCGGTCAGTAGAAATCTGCCGGTGGATAATTCCAGCCATGCCAATCCAATACTGGTTTTTGAAGGAGCAATGCAGGCGAGGAAATTGCTCTGCCGTGGATCGAGCAATTGATCGTCGGTGAGTGTGCCGGGCGTGACGACGCGAGTGACTTCACGGCGAACGAGTCCTTTCGCCTTCTTGGGATCTTCTACCTGATCGCAGATCGCCGCACGAAATCCGGCGTGGATCAATTTCTGTAGATACACATCGAGTTGATGATACGGAAATCCAGCCATCGGAGTCGGGTTCTCCGACGTTTTGTCGCGACTGGTCAGTGTCAGCCCGAGCACCTTGGCTGCGTTCTGAGCGTCCTCATGGAACAGCTCGTAAAAATCTCCCATTCGAAACAGCAACATGGTGCCGGGATTTTCCCGCTTCACCTCCATGTAGCGTTCCATCATTGGCGAAAGTTTGGTCGTCATTACAGCGCTTTCACATCCGGAAACAGCATGCTCACGCTGGTACGATCATGAATCGAACGAATGGCTTGAGCGAACAACGGCGCGACGGAGATACATTCAATTTTGGGGCCGTGCGATTCCAATTCTGGCTCGATCGTATCGGTGATGTACAACCGTTTGATACAACTGGCTTCGATTCTTGCGACGGCACCCTGTGAAAACACACCGTGCGAAACCGCGGCATAAATATCCTTCGCGCCGCGCGATTTCAGAACTTCTGCCATGCTGTCGAGCGATCCGCCGGTGATCGTGAAGTCATCGACCATCAAGACGTTGCAGCCTTCGACGTCGCCAATGACTTCCAGCACTTGAGCCCGCTCCGAGTGGTCCTTACGTTGTTTGTTTCCGATGACGACTGGAACGCCAAGCAGATTGGCGAAGGCCGACGCAGACTTGGCGAAACCGACGTCGGGGCTGCAGATGACAAGGTTCGGGATGTTTAACGTTTTGATGTGATCGCAAATGACAGATCGAGCGTACAGATGATCGACCGGGACGCTGAAGAATCCCTGAATCTGCGGGCTGTGCAGATCCATGGTTAAGACACGGTCAGCACCAGCCGCTTCGATCGCATCCGCACACACGCGAGCTCGAATGGAAACACGCGGCTCGTCTTTCTTGTCGCCTTTCGCGTAGCTGAAGTATGGAATCACGGCCGTAATCTGCGAAGCACTGGCGCGTTTCAGAGCGTCAATCCAGAACAGCAGTTCCACGAAATTGTCGTTGACCGGCCGATGCACGCCTTGAATAACGAACGTGTCACGACCTCGCACGTTTTCAAGGATGCGAACGAAGACGTTGCCTTCACTAAAGATCTGAGCCTCACACGGCACCAGTTTTTCCCCAAGTGCATCAGCAATGCATTTCGCAAACACTGGGTTTCCAGACCCTGCCAAAATTGCAAGGTCGCCGCGGGATGAGTCCATAGTTCTGTGGGCCGTGAAAGAATGTGTAGTGAAGGCCGCGCATCTTAATTGCACGGTCTCCGATTGCATTCGAGTCGCTGAGTTTTCATTGCGAAAATCGAGGAATACGTCACAAATCTCACAGTAATCAATCCTGGCTGGCCGCGTGGATAGCACCATTGTTAATACAGCCATACTCATCGTCCCGGCGACCACGACCAAATGTCTGATTCTATTGGCATATTCCTGCGGATTTACGTCACTTGCGTTTCCATACTGTGCAAATGAGACTTCATCGCCTGGTGGCAACTTTTGAAATTGCGTGATTCGAAATTCCTGGCGATGAACTGCGCTGAAAAGAAACGGAACTATCACAACCCGAAGCGTCAGCGAGGGA
>JBDNFT010000781.1:0-4335 GCA_041689695.1 Planctomycetaceae bacterium
ACCAGTTTGGAAATACAATCTACTTCCTGAATCGAGACGGGCATCTTTTTGCGTGGAATGGTTCAACAACCGAGAGCGGGCGACGTGTCGCTGCTCTCCCAGCACTGACCTATTCATTTCCAAGCGTTCTTTCCAATGCAGAATACCACGTCGATCAGTCATCCGTGTCCGCTGCCGCATGGGACCTGAACAGGCAGTATGCCCTGAGATCGCCGGGTTGGTATTCCCAAAACTGGGCCGGCATGAACGAAAAGTGGCTCGACGGCACGACTGTCGCCTCCGGAAAGAAAACGTACTTCATCATCCTTCCATCGGGTGAAGTTCGACGTGTCAACTCCTGGAAAAGCAGCCCTCGGTCGGTTGATTCTACGTATCTGACCACATTGTCGCCGGTCTATTACCAATTCCCTGAGCTTTTACACAATGCAGTACGAGAAGTGGCATTTGCCACTGACGGTGGAACAGGCTCCGCCGATAAAGTTTCACCGGTCATCTCTTTGGATGGCACGTCGACAACGATGCTGTCAAATGGCAATGTTACAATCACTGGTCAGGTCACGGATAACACAACGGGAGTCGATACGCTGCTCGCTCAGTTGGATCTTGGGGATGCCGTAAATGTGGCATTTGCTGCCGACGGCAGATTCACATTCACGACTTCCGCATCCGTGTCGGGATCATCGGACGGGGCACACGTCATCCGGTTTCGAGCCACCGACAAGGCTGGCAACGTGTCGGCGCTAACAACGCTCAACTGGACATTGGATACTATCGCACCGATCGCAACGGGCAACTTGACAGGCACTCTGCAAACCGCTCCTCAGCAACTGTTGATCAACTTTAGTGAGGCAATGCCTTCGTCCGCCCTTGTCCCTGGAAACTATTCTTTGCGGGTTCTTGGCGGCACACGCAATGCAGAACAGATTCCGATTCAATCCGTCAACTCGACATCAAGCAATCGGGTCGTGCTCTTACTGAACTCCCCGCTTGAAAACCTAAGCTATCAACTTACGTTGTCATCCGCCGTTAAGGATGCCGCAGGAAACAGAGCGACTCCTTCATCGTTCAGCTTTACTGTGGCCCAACCGACGCGGCTATCAGAAATTTCCCCAGCTTCAGGCGAGGAGATGGTGAGCGTCACTCGCGAGACTGTGATCCGCTTCGATCGACAGGTCGATCCGGCCACAATCACTCCACAGACGTTCTTTATCACCGCGGCCAGTGAACCCGTCACGGGCAGAATTCGTGTTTCCCCGACGGAGCGGTTCGCCACATTCTTCTACGACAATCCTCTGCCTGCCTCGACCAGGGTAGTTGTCAGCGTTGATGGTGACAAGATCATGGGGCGCGATGGGATGCCCCTTGATGCGGACAACGACAGCGAACCTGGCGGTGCGGGCGTTTTTGAATTTACCACTCTGCCGCTGACACTGATTGCCAATACCAGTGTCTGGGGATATGTCTACGACTCCTATAACACGATTCCTCAGGAGTTGGCACCCATCGCCGTGCCAACGGGCGACCCGCTGTTTGACCCAGCAGGAACGGGGAATGCAAAGATTCCGTTCGTGCGAGCCGAATTCTATGCAGGGACTGGCACCAACACGGACGATCCCCGATTGCGTCCGAATCGCGTAACCAGCTTCATAGATGCCAGCATGGTGTATGGCTCGGACACATTGCGAGCCCGAGCGTTGCGTGCGATTGACGGCAGTGGCCGCTTGAAAATGACTTCGGATGGCATGCTCCCGCTCAATAACCTGACAAGCTTCCCGAACGGTGTGCTGGCCAACGAAAATAAGGGACAATTCCCCAACGATCAATTGCCGGTTGCCGGCGATGTGCGCGCTGCAGAGTTTCCGGGTCTTACAGCTCTCCACACACTGCTGGCACGCGAGCACAACCGTAAAGCCGACGAGATCAAGGCGGCTCATGCCAACTGGAGCGATGAGCTGATCTACCAGACAGCTCGAAAATGGGTGAGTGCGATCATCCAAAACATCACGTACCAGGAGTATCTGCCGACACTGCTGGGCCCAGGATCGCTGGCGGCCTATTCCAGCTACAACCCGAACATCGACCCCAGCATCACCACGCTGTTTTCAACTGCCGCGTTCCGCATTGGGCATTCCCAACAGTCGGCAGAAATTCTGCGACTCAATAACACAGGAGCCAGCCTGCCGGGCGGCCCGTTAAGTCTGCGAAATGCCTTCTTTAATCCGAATCCCATTGCGGATGACGGCATTGAAGCGTACCTGCGTGGCCTGATCGCTCAGACGGCGGAAGAAGTTGACACAAAGGTTGTTGATGATCTGCGGAATTTCCTGTTCGGTCCTCCAGGTGCCGGTGGGATGGACTTGGCCGCAATTTCCATTCAGCGTGGCCGGGATATGGGCTTGCCGAGTTACCTCGAAGCCAGAACTCAATTCGGTTTGTCGGCCGTCACAAGCTTTAGTCAAATCACCAGTAACGCCGCATTGGCGATAGCATTGCAGCAGGTTTACCAAACGGTTGACAAAGTGGACCTGTGGGTGGGCGGACTCGCAGAAGCCCACATCGCCGGCGGCAGCGTTGGGCCTTTGTTTGCTGCGATTATCAAAGACCAATTTCTGCGCTCCAGAAATGGTGACCGATTCTGGTTTGAAAACGGCCAGTTCAGCACGACCGACCTGGCGGGAATACGAGGCACGACAATGGCCAGGCTGATCGCTCGAAACACAGCGATCGCGGGCCTTTCCGGAAACGTCTTTACGTCTGGTACTTCGCCGAGTGGCCCTGCTGCAGGAGGATCTGTGGGCACATCGGCTGAATTCCCAACATACGACGGATCAAAAAACAATCCGACCGATCCACGTCTCGGCCAGACCAATCAGCCTCTGTTGAATGGAGCCACGGTTGGGTACGGCGATGGCCGAAGCACCACGGGTGGAGCGGGTCGTCCGGACGCAAGATTGATCAGCAACCAAATCGCCAATCAGACCAGCTCGAATCCGAGCGTCGATGGGTTGACCAGCCTGTCAGTCGTCTGGGGCCAGCTGATCAGCCACGATTTAAGTTTGACACCCACTCAAAGTGCCAAAGGAACGGATATCCCGATCGTCAACGCCACGATTTCGCTGGACGCTTTGCCAGACATTAAGGCAACCACGGATAAGTTTGGTTTCTTTGAACTCACCAGCCCGAATGGCCTGCCAGCACCTGAGTTCTTTGTCCACATCGACGGCAGCACGGCGATCAATGCTCCTGCGGGAACCAGCTATGCAACGCTTGGTAAGCCTTTCCACAGCATTGCCGGGCAAAGCGTTCAGCTAAAAATGGATGGAACTCCATTCAATGTGTTTCTGCCACCGATGGCGATGCGAGATGTCGTGACGCTAAACACGACGAGCGACACCGTCGTTGGCTTTGGCCCCGCAGCTCAAGATGAAATTCGGAAGTTGATGATAGAGCGGTATCCAAACAATCCCGCGAAAGCCGCTGAGCAGGCTCAGCTGATAATTTACACCATGAGGGTCACGTACCCGGCAGGCTCGGCAATGAACGAAGCTGGCACGCCAGCCACTCGGGCAATGATCGTTCCAGTGGATCCCAGTAGGTTGCCGGCTCCACTGCCACCGGGCGTCGATCCGGCGTTGGTAATCTCGATACAAGCAGGCTCCGATGCAGGATTCAATCTCGCAGGCGGAACCACAAATTTCGATGTTCCAGCTCCGGTGGTGTTTCCGAACTTAGAAGGTTTTAGTCCTGGAGAGTCAACTTCGATTTTGTCGTTTGACCATGACGCAGGAAAGTGGCGCGTAGTGGGCAGTGCGACTATTGATCCGTCTGGGCGATTTGCCACCAGTAATCCGAACAATGGAATCTTGGCGCCAGGATGGCACATTCTTACAGATCCGCCCGATAAGCCCGATCCACCGTGCCCAACCTGCTGCCCTCCGCCCGCCCTTTCCGGAAATGCCCGCTCAGCCAAGGCTTCGGATAAAGGCGGTTTGTGTGAGTTCTGTAATGATGCGCAGGCACGAGTTGAGGCATGCATAACTCACTACAACAGCAATACAGACAAAGCTAAAGCGACCTATGCCGAGGCTATGTATATATGTGCAATCAATATTACGAAACCATCGAAGTTTCCAAAGCCTCCGGAATTCTTTGCATGTGGACTAATAGCAGTGCGAAATCTTTGCAGAGACCTCTTGAACGCAGCAAACGATCTGACGAGATGTGTAAAACTTGTTAACTCGGCTTGCGACTCAAATTACAATGTCCCGTCGAATGTCTCTTCCTTTTGTGAGTCTGTTGCAGGGAAGCGATCTTTAACCTACCGAAATGAATCCT
>JBDNFT010000782.1:0-6306 GCA_041689695.1 Planctomycetaceae bacterium
AAAACTGCTTTCGATTTTGTCCGACAACAACGACAACGAAAAGTTAATTGATCATATTCGTCAGTCGATGCAGGCGTTATTCGAGCATGTCACGGAACTTCGTAGTTCGTTCGAGTCTCTGCCGTACCCATTCGATCACGCCCGCGCGGACATTTCGGTGGCCGACTTTTTGCTGAAGGAGATTCCGGATCGAGAAAACCCGGTGGCATTGTATGAGGCGGCAGACGCGATCGGCAATGCTCTGCCACCGTTACAGGCTCGAGTGCTTGGACGGTTGTGTCAGATTGCAGAGTGTGTGGAGACTTACTTCGGTCTGCCGCAGCTTGAAGATCCGCCGGAGCCGGAAGTCGATTTCAAAGGAGACGACGAGGACGAATAGTCAGAGGTAAAAATGGTGGGTCTACATGGCTTTCGCCATTTGACCCACCCTACATTTTTGCCTCCTCAGCGATTAAGCGGGGCTTTGACAAAAAAAGCCTCATTCGCAGGGGATGCGAACAAGGCTTTCAAGGGGTGACTAACCGGGCTTGAACCGGCGACCTCTAGAACCACAATCTAGCGCTCTAACCAACTGAGCTATAGCCACCATGAACTGGGCGAATCGTAGCCAGCATTCTGCGGGCATTCAAGTTTCTGCCCTCGGAATGAGACAGCTTTCGGAGAGTCGGGGTTCGCGACTGCAACAAATTCGCCTCCTGCGTGGTAACATCCGCCGTTTCAATCGGAAAAACCTTCCCTTTGACGGGAATCGCTTTGAACGACAAGTCCACTGGCGTCTTTTCGGCCCCACTGGCCCTGTGCCAGTTGACCGCAGGTTTGGAAACTAAACCTTTGGTTGCGTTTATTTGGGGTTTCATCGACCGGCGCGTTCTTAAGGCGCGGCGAATGAAAAGAAAAGAGAATAATCAGAATGCCCCGGCCGTTTCGCCAGATTGAATCATTGGTATCACGAGCCTAAAGTGCTTTTGCACCTGCGAACGACGACTCAACGCCAAAAATATGCTGAAAGAACGGAATGTCGGTTATTGTTGCCAAAGGCCTCTGCCGCACTTACGGATCGCGGCGCGGGATCAGTGATGTGAATCTGACAATAAACCCTGGCGAAATTTTTGGATTTCTCGGCCCGAACGGTGCAGGGAAATCGACGACAATTCGAGTGCTCATGGGGCTGCTGCGAGCCAGTTCAGGTTCTGCCAAACTCTTTGGAATGGATTGCTGGAAAGATGGCGCGACGATTCGGCGAGACGTGGGCTATGTGGCGGGCGATGTGCGGCTCTATCCATGGCTGACGACTCGTCGCGGACTGCGGATGATTTCGAAAATCCACGGTCGAGATCTGCTGCCTGATGGACTCAAACTGGCCGAGCGATTTCGGCTGGAACCAGATCTGGTTGTGCGAAAAATGTCGCGAGGCAATCGCCAAAAGGTGGCGATTGTGCTGGCACTGGCGCATTCGCCTCGATTGGTACTTCTGGATGAACCGACATCGGGACTCGATCCATTAATGCAGGATGCCTTGATGCTGTGTTTGCGTGAGCTGGCTGGGGCAGGGCACACTGTGATGTTTTCCAGTCATACGCTCAGCGAAGTCGAAACACTCTGCGATCGCATTGCAATTGTGCGTGACGGTCGGATTGTGGAAGACTCGACGTTGAGTGCATTGAAGGCGGCGGCACCTCGACAAATCGTGGTGACGTTGCAGGAGCAGCAATCTGCCGCGGGAATACAGTGGCCGAACGGCGTGGATGTGAAGTATCTGCCAGGCGCAACGCCGATGCAGATGTCTTCAACGATTGCACTATTGGTTCCTCCGTCGATCCGTCATCGAACGTGCATTCTGGAACTACACGGCTCGTCTGCACCTTTGTTGCGATGGGCTGCTGAGCAAAATTTTGCGGACGTCGTGATCGGTTCGCCGGCTTTGGAAGGCTTATTTCGGCAGTACTATGAGCTTTAAGGCGATCCTCGGGCTCTGTCGGCGGAATCGCAGCGCTGGAGGACAGCATTTAGCCTGCGTCCGCGCAGTTGCGATTGTCTCGGCTTGCAGACTGAATCGCAGCAGTCTAAAAGCTGGACTTCAACTTGCTGGCCTGAAGCTGTACAAGGACAATCACGGGAACGGGCGAATGAATGTCCGCCTTGTGCGTTTATCATTCAGTAATAAATCATTCTGTGAACTCCGTGCCTCTGTGTTTCAAAAATGAAACCTTTCAACGTCATGCTGAATCTCCTCGTTTAATCACTTTGGCTCATCTGGCGTTCCGGGGAGGTCGGTTTATTATAGCGGGTTGGTGTTCTTGTATCATCGCGGGCTTCGTCATTGGAGTTCAAAGAACGATTCCTTGCCAATATGAGGCAGCAGCTTTTTTGCAAGTTCCGAAAGTGAACCGTCCATTCGGCTAAGGCGCATCCAGCCTTCCATGGAACGGCGATGACAGTAACGAGATGCCAGAAAAGTTCTTCGCTGCTGATCGAAGAGATCAAATTTCAGTTCAGGGGCGTAGTTTGCAAATCTGGACAATTCACTCACCGATGCACCAAACATGCTCGTCAGTTGTGAGATACCAAGATTCGAGCCTTGGGCAGCATAGACGACCAGCGAATTGCCCTCGACGACTACCCGACACGGACAATCGCAGTGGCGAACGGTCAGCTCTGACAACAGTTTCGACTCAGACGTTGTGACGTCAGAAGTCTTGATCTTGCGAATCACCACGGTCGCATTGGTGGGATTTTCAAAGAACTCAAACCCGTCCGGCATCTCATCGATTGGCGAGCCACCGTCACTAGATGACTTCTTCGAAGCGAAGTACTTTGGTTTACCAGATTTTGTGACACCCTCGAAAGTATAGTACGTTGCACCTAGGCGATTGACGTGTTTCATAATGTCTCCTGAATTGAATGCGGCTGCGAAAACAAGGGAGGCAGGAGCCTCAGGCGCAGTGTGTTCCGCGGCGGGAGCCTCGGAACAAGGGAGCGTTGGACATCGGAAATCAAATTCTGATTGACATTGCTTTCGATTTCAATCGGCAATCGAATACAATCGTGTGATGAGCGGTTTACTTAGCAAAATCTGGATGGAAGTTCGTTGGCCAGTGTTGTGGTTCAGTTTGGGACTCTGCGCGATCATGGGATTACTCACCGCGCTGTTGCCAAAGATTCTGGGCAATATTCATACGATGTTTGACAAGATGCCAATGGTGAAGCCGCTAATTACGGCGTTACTGGGAGTCGATCCTGGCGATCAAATGTCGTCGCAGCTTTCGCAGGCATTTTTGTGGGTTCATCCCACGGTACTGACGCTGCTGTGGGGGCATGAAGTGATGTATTGCTCTCGCATGCCTGCCGGAGAGATCGATCGAGGCACGGCTGACTTTTTGTTATGTCTGCCGGTATCACGTTGGAAAGTATTTTCAGCGGAAACGATTGGCTGGCTGATTTCCGGAGTTTGTATCTTGTCTTTTGGTTATGCCGGGCATCTGACGGCATCGTTGACTGTTCAGCCGGAAATGAGACTGTCGGCAATTCATACAATGATGGTGATGGTGAATCTTGCCGCCGTTTATCTTGCCGTTGGCAGTTTTGCGTTTTTTCTTTCGGCGTTGAGTGATCGACGTGGTCGCGCGGTCGGCGTCGTGTTTGCGATTATGCTGGCGTCGTTTTTGTTGAACTTTCTGGCACAGTTTCAGGATTGGGCGAAGAGCGTTTCCTGGTTGTCGGTGATGGAGTATTATCGACCGGCTATCATTATTCAGACCGGTTTGTTTCCATGGTCTGATTTTTACATCCTGATGGGCATAGCAATAACGTTCTGGATCGCCAGTGGCGTGACATTCAGCCGCAGAAGCATCTGTACGGTCTAAATTTGCTCTGCCGACCGAATTTTCCTGTGGGGACTTCTGGCACCAAATCTGAGTCCGGTGATGGCAGCAATTGGAATGCCTTGCGACTTAAGGTGAAACGAAGAAGAAAATCAAAAAATCTGAGTGCAATCGTGTTGCGATTGGATACAGTACATGCGTCAACCCCATTAGGCTTTAGGTACCACTGAAACTTCAGGCAGTGGTGTTGATAGAAGCAGCATGAACGTTTCTCATTCAATGCACACTTTGAACATTCGTATCATATTTTTGATGAAGTCCTGGCCTGTTTCCACACACTTCGCTTAGTTTCGATCTGACTGTGTCTCCGTTTAATTGACTGGCATCCAGTTTGCAGCAGCGGAACTAAGGTATTGCTGGCCCCCACGAAATAATGCAGCAATGAACTAGCAAATTATCGAAAGTTAAGTGGAAGTGAGTTGATCATGATCCGGGCGATCTCAGATTCAATGTCAGAAAACTATCTGGACGGTACGAAAGCAAATGGCTCCGTCTTTGCGGCTCAGGGAAAAAATCGAATGGCAGGTTCTACGAAGCGAATTGCGTTGACCAAGCGTCAACGCGAAATCTACGAGTTTCTTCGCGATAAGATCATTAATCGCGGCTACGGGCCAACGGTTCGAGAGATATGGCTGCAGTTCAACATCCGTTCTCCAAACGGGGTCATGTGTCACTTGAAGGCACTGGAGCGCAAAGGTTTGATTAGCCGCGAGCAAAACATGTCTCGTGCGATTCAGCTTTCGGATGCGCCTCAGAATCGGCTATCTGTTTCGTTAATCGGAACTGCTGCGACATCCGGGCCCATCCAGCCGTCTGTCGGTGCGGATGAGTTCGTTTCTTTTGGAGCCGTTTTTGAAGGTCCTGAAATAGTCTGTCTGCGAGTGGAGGGGAATGGCTTTTTACCTTTGAACATCGCCAGCGGGGACTTCATAGTCCTCAATCGCGAGACGACTCCGCAACCGGGGTGCTTTGTCGCGGCGATGGATGATCGTCATGCTGTGGTAATTTGCGGCGTCCAGGAAGGCACGAACCAATTGATTCCAGCGATCTCGGGCACTTCAATGATCTCACCGCGACAAGTGATGGGCGTCATCACGGGCGTGATTCGGAAATTCCGGATTCCCGTGGCACCGGTGGTGCCGGTGGTGCCGGTAGCTGAAATGAAATGATTTATTTGGCAGCGACAGCGGTCGCTTGCTTGCTGGAATTGAGTCCGACGCGTTGTTGAAATCGATGAGCAGGATTTCACTGCGTCGGGCCGTTCGAACGATTCACTTGTTGCCGCATTGGGAGCCCGAGCTTGGCTCATCGCAGCGTAAGTTCCCGCTGAAATCCGTGTCCCATCCGGATTTCATGCGATATTGCGGGCAATCGCACTTCACGTTGCCGTCCCGATTGCGCTCTCGTCAAACAACCCTTGCTTCGTAACAATTCTCCGTTCAAACTCCGCCGCTGATTCTGAGCGTCGTTGATTTGTTTTCCTGAGCGGACGGATTTTGAAGATGGACTATGTTTATGCGGCAATTCTGGGAGTTGTGCAGGGCGTTGCGGAGTTTTTGCCGATTAGTTCTTCTGGACACTTGGTTATTGCCGAGGCGTTGATTCGCGAATCTTCATCGACCCCATTACCAGACTGGCTGAAGGGCATGACGATGAATGTGGCGTTGCACTTCGGCACGCTGCTTTCTATTGCCGTTGTCTACTTTAAGGATTTGCTGGAACTGCGGAAGAATCTTCGCCTGATCGCGATGATCGTTGTCGCGTCGGTGCCGGTCGCTGTGATTGGATTGCTGTTTAAAGATCAAATTGAAGCAGCGTTTGACAGTACCATGGCGGCTGGTTGCTGTTTGTTGGTGACGGCCGTGTTTCTGTTGATTGCTCAAAAGCTGCAGAGTGGAACATTGGACCTGGATAAGATGCCGGTCTGGACTGCTTGGTTCATCGGCGTTTTTCAGGCGGTTGCGATTCTTCCCGGGATCTCCCGAGCGGGAAGTACTGTTGCGGCAGGGCTTGTGTGTGGTCTGAAGCGTGAAGATGCCGCGAGGTTTTCATTTTTTATTGCGATGCCCGCAATTGGCGGAGCGACCTTGTTGGAACTGCTTAAAATTCTGCGGGGTAAAGTCGCCATGGACATTGCATGGCAACCGATGTTGCTGGGCGGCGTGATCAGTTTTGTGGTGGGCGTGTTGTGTTTGAGATGGCTGATTCGCCTATTGGTAGCTGACCGTTTGCATTGGTTTGCGATTTACTGCCTGATCGTTGGAAGTTTGACGATTGCCTGGCAATCCGGGTTGTTGATTCGCTGACGGCCGAACGCATTGTTTGACCAAAGACCGCTCCTGCGACAGCAAGAAATCCAGCCGCGATTGAAATCAGAGTTTGCCATTGCAATCGCTTGCGAATGAATACCTGAATTCGTGAATTA
>JBDNFT010000783.1:0-6313 GCA_041689695.1 Planctomycetaceae bacterium
CGGCGGTACGGTTTGGGTTGGTGGAGTAATTTGAGGTGGTTGTAGCAAGGAGGTCGTCATGTAGGTCCTTTCTGCCGGAAAGGACTTCGCGACTTGTCGCGACCCGCGACCAGACATGGTGGATGACATGAGAAGCGGCGGCGTGGCTTGCGTGCCGATTATCAGGCGAACGGGTAAAACATCGGCGCGACAAAACGTGAAACCGGAATCTCCGGCAGCCTGATTTTGGAATGGAACCTTGATTGGTCGCAGGTCGCAGCGGGGCTGCGAAGACCTTTCCGGCAGAAAGGACCTACCAGTCGCACCGTCCAACGACTTTGATTTCGCCTTGCGCGTCGGACGTTCCGTAGAAATCCGCAATAGCTCCGTAAGCTTCTCCTCGGCTGCTGCCTTATTACCTGCCTCCAACAACCACGAACTCCACTCCATCAAAATCCCTGCGGAATTCTGCAGACCAGTCTGTCGCCTTGCGCCTGCCAGCGCGCGATCGGCCAACAGTGTCGCTGACGCCTTAAGCGATTCGTCTTTCAATGCTTCGCGAGCCACCATCCATAATGGCACTGCCAATGCGGCCACTTTGCGTTGTCGTGAATTTGGACGGCGGCCTTCTGCAACTTCTTCCAGCGGCTGATCAGACACGATCGTCGCCAAAGCCTTTACAGAATCGACAAACCGCTCATCTTTCATTTGGCCTCGAAATGCTGCCAACGCAAGTGCGGCTGTGGCATCCGTTGGATGTTCCTGCTGCAATGCCTCCAGCCTTGCATCAATTGCCGTCTTGACCTTTTCGTCTTTTGCCAACGTCACCAGCAGTCGTATCAGGCCGCTGTCGATGTGTTCCGTTGAGATGCTTGCGACCGAAGGCACGATCGGCATGAGATCCAGCAACGGGACGCCGTCTTTTGGCATCTCCGAGACTGCAAGCAATTGAACAATTGCCGCAGTGGCGTCAGCACTGTCCAGCGACGACATCGCCTTCGTCAAACCTGCCTTGGCCTGATTCACGTACTGGTCCGCATTATTGCTGTTATATTGCGAAACGGTTCGCAAGGTTTCCTCGTTATCCAACAAGTTGCGATACATCTGCACGGCATCAACGGGATACTGCATCTCCAGCAACTTACCGGCGGCAAACAAGGAATTCTCTGTCCGTTGGTAGGAGCTATATTGTGCGTCGTAGTCGTTAAACGTAGCGGCTTTCACAGTTTTAAGAAGCAGGTCACGTGCCTCAGTCTTTCTTCCGTTCTCAGAAAACGCTTTGATGAGTTTTTGAATCGGAGAATACTGCAACTGATTCGATGAACTGGAACTTGAAACCGTTGTCACAGCTTTCTCAAACAGCATCAAAGCCAGCGGACGTGTCTTTTCGGACTTGTCCAATTCCTGACCAATCAACCAGCAACTGTCAGACGGGATCGACTTCATTGCCGCTTCATTGTTTGCCAACGCTTCCAGACGAACAGTCGCCGCGTCTTTGTCGCCGGACTGCAAGTCAATCAACGCCAGCATGGCTTCTCCGCCAAACCAGCCGGGCGTCGCATCGACTGTTTCCTGAATCGCACTTCGCAGTTCCTTCAGCTTGTCGGAATTATTCAGCCCTCGAAGCATGTAATGAAACTGACTCGTCACATCGCCGTTGCCGGAACGAGAATAGATTTGATTCAATCCGGACCATGGACTGTTCTGCAGATCCAACGCTGTTGGCAGCACAAGTTTCTTGCCGATCTGAAACATGCGTTCGTTCTGCCACACCTTCGCGTTGTTCGAGTTCCCGACTTCCGACAGGATGTTGCTGCGATAGTTAGGAAACGAGACGATAATCTGTTCGATCAATTCCACGGCGACGTCAGTATTCTTCTCATCCTGCATCAATTCGCCGACAAGATTGATGATGTAATACGGTTGGCGAATTGATTTGAAATTCATACTTCGAATCGCAGCCACAAGATCGGTCGTTCGTTGTGCCTGTGTGAATACGCGGCGAACGGTATAGAGATCTTCCGTGATCCAATCAGGTTTCCGCTTCAGAAGTTCCAGATACTGGTCGCAGGCTTCTGTGAGCTTGTTTGTCTGTTCGAAATATTTGGCCAATTGCAGACGCAATGCGAACGCATCCGGTCTGTTGGCAATGGCTTTCTCCAGCAGCGGGCCAACCTTATCCTTTTGACCACTGATTCCATAGAACTCAATCAACTGTTCGTACAACTTCGGCGACTCGGGTGAACGTTCCAGTTGCGATTCCAATTGCGTGATCAGCGTCTTGAGTTCGCCCGTCTGCTGCAGCACCGCCAGTGCTTGAGTTCGCGAACTGTCGGTCGTTGTGTTGTAGCGCATGGGATTGCGAGTGGCATTGGCCATGGTCGTCATCGGGCTGACGGTTTTGCGAAGCAGGATATGTGCCAACTGTTTGGCGCGGTCGGCTTTTCCCTGGCTTTGATACAACATCATCAGCGACGCCAACGCAGGTGGCTGATTGCTGGATTGCCGTTCGGTACGAGCAATCACGGCGTCCGCCATGTCGTTCATTCCCAGTCGCCGCATTCCGGCCACGAGCGACAATTGCGTCGCCGCGTCTAATCGCAGACCGAACAGGCGTTCCGCCGCCGATCGAGCTCGCTCGTTGTCTCCGATGCGTTCGGCCAGCGTCAGTGCCATCAGTTCACGGCGCTGCAGTAATTTTTGATCCCGAGCGATAATAGAATCCACAATCTCCAGTGCATCTTCGATGTCGCCGCGTTGCATGCGCAGATCGGCCAGTTCAAATCGAGCGCTGGGGTCGTCCTTTTGCGCCTCACCGAGCTTCACCAGGATTTCGACCGCTTCATCCTGCTCGTCGGACCACCAGAGTTCAGTGGCCAAATAGGCATTTTCGACTGTCGCATCTTCAGGTGCCGCAGCCTTGACACGTGCTTTCAAAAGCGTTGTAAGATCCGGAAGCACGTCGTTGCGCTTGAGAACTTCGTGGACATCGCGCAGCAGCATCACGACTGACGAATCGACATGCCTTGACGGGACTTCAACCTGTTGAATATAGGTACTCTGTTTTCCGTAGATCCATTGTAGGCTCGTTTGCGTGCGTCCGGTACTTGCGGCAGACGACGAACGACGTGACTTCAACGCAGCCGCCGCCTGTTCGGCCAACCTCTTTTTGTTTTCGATTGTCGCGACATCCAATGCCTGGTCAAGTATCGAAAGAATCCGGGCGTTCTCTTCTTCAGCTCCCAATCGTCCAATCCATTGCATCAGCGAATTTGTAGTCTGCGCCAGTTGCATTGCGTTACGCCGTGCCGAAGCGGCCGAACGTGGCGAAGCTGCGCTGCTGTCGTCTTTTTCGGGCGGCTTTGCCAGTTCATCCTTGGCCGCCGCGACCCAGCGTTCGAAAAACTCCGGAATCTTATCGAGCGTCTCCTGTTGCAACATCACAGAGATCACGCCGGAAAGTTCGCTCGCTGTCTTCGCGGACGTATACAGTTCGTTCAGCCGAGCATCGGCTTCTGCATCGCGTTTCGCCAGCTTCAGTTCTTCAACGACCTGCATTGTGAACTGTTTTCCGCCGCCCACCATGCCGCCGCCGATCATCACCCATTGACCGCCGATATTGACGTACGCATTCCCCTGACCGTCGTAAGCGATCTGCTGTCCGAACGATTGGTCCTCACCCTTCTTGTCCGCTTCGCGTGAAAGATCTTCAACACATTTCAGCATCAACGTGAGATCTTCATCTGATAATGCAGTCTTCGCTGGGGCCGCATTCTGCCCGTTGGAAGTACGTACGGCAGCAGGATTCACATGGCGAGTTCGCAGCGAATTCAGGAAGAACTGTTCTTCTTCCTGACCACCGCTTTTTGCTAAGTCGCGAGCAATTTGAAACTGTACAGCCTGCTCGCCCTTGAGTGACGCAACGTACAGCCAATCATAGATCGCGTTTCGATGCGCACCGTCTGCCTGCGCTTTCGCAGCCACTTGAGGGGCGACAGAAGTTACATTCTCTGATGCATCATCCGTAGTATTTGCATCGACAATACCTGGATCTGCAGGCTTCTCGGGAGTCCTTTGCTTTGCGTCATCTTCAAACTTCAATTTCCATGCGAAACTCGCCATTCGTGCTGTACCGTATTCGCGCGGAGTCCATGTTTGCTGACGTGAATTTCCGCCGTAGTATTCTTCTGAAATCAATCCCGTCGCGGACTGAATCTGACTTGAATAACTCAACAACTGCAACGGCGAACGCTTCGTCGGTCCTTGGGTCTGATTGCCTTTCAGGTTCTCCGACTTCGCCTTCGCCTGAGCCCGTTTGAATTCATCATTCGCAAACAAGCCTAGCGTGTCATGCGGAATGGTCAGCGTCAGGATGCGATCGAAACGAGTGGCTGCTTCCTCCGATTTCTCCAGCTTGGCCCACGCGACACCTTCGCGATACAGCAACTCCCAGTCCTCGCGCTGTTGACTCAACAACGGTTCGGTAATACTGATCACCGCTTCGAACGCTCCCTGATTCAACAGCGAATCGATGCTGCGCAGCAGCCGCACTGGATCTTCTTCCCGAGACGTCAACCTTACCAGAATCTCCATGGCTTCATCGCGATCGCCCCGAGACTGCAACATCGCCACCAGCGGAAATTCCGTCTCATGCCCCGGCGCGACGGCGATCAGTTGCCGCTGATAACCAATCGCGGCATCGGTATCGCCGCTGGCTTCGCACAGTTTCGCGAGTTG
This sequence comes from Planctomycetaceae bacterium, assembly GCA_041689695.1. GTDB lineage: Bacteria > Planctomycetota > Planctomycetia > Planctomycetales > Planctomycetaceae > SXXK01. The sequence continues at coordinate 4,717 of JBDNFT010000783.1, forward strand.
CTGCAACAGATTCGTATCACGGCTGTCTTCACCCAGCAATTGTTCCAGTTCCTGCCGCGCGGTGCCTAGATCGCCGGATGTCTGCCATGCTTGTGCCAGACAGATCGTCATTTCCCGCCGTTTTTCCTCTTCGCGGCGGTCGCGTTCGAAGCGTTCGATGAGTTTGTCGAGCTGATTGATCTGCTCATACAGCGGCACCAATTTCTGAGTCAGACTCGTCTTGTCGTCAATAGTTTCCGATTTGTCGAACGCACGCCAATAGACTTCGATCGCTTCGTCCGTTCGTAATTGATCCGCCAGCGCCGATGCCAGAGCCATAATCAGATGCGGCTCGTTCGGATTGATGCGAACCGCCTTGCGCAGTGCTTCCAAACCTTCATCCGATTTGCCCAGTCGAAAACACATCTGAGCCAGAAATTCGTAGTTGTCTGTGTTGCCGGGTGCTGACATGATCAATTCATTCGCGGCGGCCATAGCTTCATCGGATCGGCCCATTTGAGCTTCCAGACGAGCGACGTTCATCAGATGATCCCCGCGCGAACGGCGATCGGTATCCGCCAGTCGCCGACTGTAAGCCGCAGCCTGACCGTAGTTGCCCGACGATTCTGAAATCCGCGCGGCGACGGTGAGAGTCGGCACAGATTTGGCATCGATCGCCAATCCATTTTCAACGGACTCCATCGCATCCACCCATTGCCGATTCGCTTCGTAGTAGCGAGCCAGCATGGCCCAGTCGGCGGGCGTGACTTTCGTGTTGCCTTCAATCGCGGCCACGAGCTTTTTGATTTCGTCTTCTATTCGTTGGCTGGACTGAAACACTTCAATCCGTTGACGAATCAGGGCATCACGATCATCTTCGCTGGCCGCCAGTTTTTCCGCCGCGTCAAGGAACGTCAACGCATCATCATACTTCGTAGCTCGCGCGTGATATTCTGCCGAACGCATCTGCAACACGAATTCCCTGGGCGCGAGCTTGCACGCATCGGCGATTTCTTTCACGGCCTGATCGAGATATCCGAAACTGTTGTAAACCTCCGCCAGCCGCGCGACGTTTTCTGCGGTGTGCAGCTTGCCCTCAGCAATCGATCCCCACGTTTTCAGAGCTTCATCGGTCTGCTTTTGAATATGATAGAACTCCCCAAGATATTCACGGTACTGCGGATCGGCCGGAGCCAGCGTGACGGCCTTTTGATACATCGCCATTGCTTCATCGTGCAGATTCGACTGTCGAAACAGATCGGCCACCTGTGCGGTGGTAATGGCATCATCCGGACGATTGGCAACGATCTGCTTCCAGATGCGAACGGCTTCCTTCTTTCGTACTTCCAGATCCTGCGACTTGTCTTTCAGAACAAGCTTTCCCCAGTCTCGCAGAAAATCCAGGTTGCCCGGCGCGGCGATGGCGAGTTGTTCATACTGCTTGATCGCTTCCGGGACGCGCTGATCATCGACGAGCTGATCGATGAAGGATTTTCGCAAATCGGTTCTTGACGGAGCCAGCTTTAGCGCCTTTTCCATCCATTGCGTCGCTTCCGGAATTCGCGCCGATTGGGCGAGAAACTTCGCCAGCCGCGCCATGCCTTCGACGTCTTCGGGA
>JBDNFT010000784.1:0-6808 GCA_041689695.1 Planctomycetaceae bacterium
GATGGTCAGTGCGTCAGCGGGCCATGCGGCAGCATTTGGGTCTTCGCCAGCCAGCCACGCATCGGCGTAGGCTTCAGCGGTGGAGCCAATATCGCCACGTTTGGCATCGGCGATGACAATCAGGCCCGCCTGGCGTGCGTATTTCATGACCGAATGCAGAGCGGCAAACCCCGGAACGCCTAATTGTTCAAAGAATGCAACTTGAGGTTTGATGGCTGGCACTAAGGGCGACACGATATCGATCAGTTCTTTCGCAAATGCCTCAAATGCCCATGCATCTCGCTCAAGCCGATTTGTAGTTTTAATTTCAGCAGCGGTTTTGATGGATGTTGGCAAAAGTTCCCAGCGCGGATCTATGCCGACCAAGGCAGGGGTTTTGAGTTGTGAGATTCGACAGTCAAGGCGGGTTGGGTAGTCGGACATTAAGATTCTGGTATTTGTAGGAGTGGGGTTAATCCTGAGCAGGCAAAGCGAACGATTTTAAACGTTCTGTTGATTGTATGTATTAGAGTGTGAGTTGAATTATCGATTGGGCTTTGAAAATTCACGATTTTGGGGAGTAGAGCAAAGGCGTGGCCTAGGTTTGGTAATCGCGTATTTCCCGAAACTTCCTCTTGGATCAAGATCCCATGAGAATCCTCTCAACGATCAAGAGATTCCTTAGCTCAGACGACGCAACCACTGCGGTCGAGTATGCCGTATTACTTGCAATGATACTTATTGCTCTGGTAATTGGTGTAACGTCTGCTGGAGGCGGAGTGAGCGCTTGGTGGACAAACATTAAGAATAAGGTGACGAGTTATTGATCTGAAAGCACTTGAGTTCATCAAGTCCCACAGGATTTAATCCGCTGGCTGACTTGAATCGTTTCATTTTCCCACAATCCGTTACAATGCAGCCCTCTTAAATTCTATTTGGAGCGGCTCTTGAACGAATGTCTGATTGCCCTTGGAGGCAACATCAACATTTCCGAATTGGTTTTTGCCGATTCGCTCGCCCAGTTGAAGCGACGAGGTTGCACGGACATCCGCATGAGTCGCATTTTTAGGACTCGCCCTGTCGGTGCCGATGCGGGCTATGAGTTTCTGAATGCAGCCGCAGTCCTGCGCACAAATCTCAGTGCTGTCCAAATGCTGCGCGTGATGCACGAAGTTGAAGCCATATTTCACAGAATTCGCACGAGCCACTGGGGACCGCGAACGCTCGACTTGGATCTCGTGCTGTACGGCAATCAAATTTCTAATTCGCAAAGCCTTGTGCTTCCGCATCCGGCCATGTGGTATCGTAGATTTGTCCTCGAACCGGCCAGCGAAGTTGCGGGTGACATGTTGCATCCCATTTTGAATGAATCGGTGCAGTGTCTTTTTGAGCGGCTGCATCATCGACCATTGCAACTGGAGATTTGCGGAACCGCCATACCGCATTTGGTTGAACTGCCAGAATCGGCAGCCTGTTCAGCCGAATCTGTATTCACGAAAGTTGTAGATCCAGCGGCGGAGATCGAGTCAGCTACATTCGCCCGCGTTAATGTTCGGCATGGGAAACGGTTCACGAATTCGCAACCTTACAATTCGAATCGTCGAGAAATCGAAGTTGTTGGCGAGACGCATGCAGATATTTTGTCCATGTTCGAGCATTTAAAAATCGCAATGCTTGGTTAGAGGGCACTCCTGCTTTTTAATGACCTGAATCGCCAGTGCGTAATTTTTGTGAATTCGTTGTCATTGTGGGCGGATACTTCAGATACTGCTTTGCCTGTAATTTTCAAATACTGAATTCAAATCGATACTCAAACATGCAATCACGCACGATCCAAGTCCCAGCGATGCGGCGATATCTGGTGCCATTCGATCCTAAACGCGTGCCGCATTTGTACACAGATATTCTTATCATTGGCGGCGGGATTGCTGGCATTCGCGCGGCACTGGCAATTGATCCGTCACTGCGCACTGTTGTCATAACGAAAGATTCACTTCAGCAGTCGAACAGTGCGTATGCTCAAGGAGGCATTGCTGGCGTGCTTGATCCGCTGGATGATTTTTCCAACCATGTGGCGGATACGATGTCTGCCGGAAAGGGACTTTGTGATCGGGACATCGTGGAGTTAGTTATTCGTGAAGCCCCGCAGCGTATTCGTGATCTGATTCGGTATGGTGCTGAGTTCGACAAAGTGGACGGGGAATTGGCGTTAACGCTGGAAGGTGGCCACAGTCATCCACGAGTCGCTCATGCGTTGGGCGATGCGACTGGTCAGGAAGTGATGCGTGCCATGAATCGTCGCGCCAGTGAGGCTGAGCATATCGATATCTGGCCGACGACCTTTACAATTGATCTGTTGACTCACGAAGGAAATTGTCGCGGTGCGTTGGTCTGGAATCCCAATCACGGCCGAACATTTGTCTGGGCGAAGCAGACAATTCTCTGCACTGGCGGGGCGGGGGCGTTGTATCGTGAAACGACGAATCCTCAAATCGCAACCGCCGACGGTCATGCCGCTGCGTTGCGAGCTGGCTGCGAATTACGTGACATGGAATTCATGCAATTTCATCCCACGGTGCTGTATATCGCCGGCAGTTCCCGGTATCTGATTTCAGAAGCTGTCCGCGGCGAAGGCGCGCATCTGGTGGACTGCAACGGCTATCGATTCATGCCGGACTACGATCCCGCGCTCGAACTAGCTCCGCGTGATGTTGTCAGCCAGGCGATCACGAAACAGATGTCAAAGACGTCACATCCGTGTGTCTATCTGGATTTATCGATGATCCCGGCCGACCATATTCGCCATCGCTTTCCACACATCGGGCAGGTGTGTGCGGACTTTGGTTTGGATCTCACCAAAGACAAAGTTCCCGTACGCCCCGGAGCACACTACATGGTTGGCGGCGTCACAACGGATGCCGACGGGCGTACGTCGTTGCCGGGTTTGTGGGCGGCTGGTGAAGTCACATCGACGGGTCTTCACGGAGCCAATCGTCTGGCCAGTAACAGTTTGCTGGAAGGCGTTGTATTTGGCTTGCGGTGTGGTCAGAATGCCTCGCAAGTGGCCTTGAGCCAGCCCGATAATTTCACGGCACCGCGATTGGAATCGCCAGCAATGACTCTAAAAACACGCTTGGACGAGCAGCTTGATCTCACGGACATTCGCAATTCACTGCGCAGTCTGATGTGGAGGAATGTTGGTATTAGTCGGAACGAGCATGACTTGGAGACGGCTCGGCAGCAACTTGATTTCTGGGCAAATTATGTGTGTCGCCGCGATCTGGTTGATCCGGCGGGATGGGAGCTTCAGAATATGATGCTGGTGGCTCGGTCGATGGCGGCCGCCGCTTTGGAACGCCGCGAAAGTCGTGGTGTACACGCTCGATCGGACTACCCTGAAACACTAGAATCGCAGCGACGCCATATTTGTATTCGCAACTGAAACCCCCGCAGCGTACCCTGAAAGATTGTTTCCTTGGCCGCCGATATCGTTCTTTCGACTCTGAATGCCAGATACAGCCACAGTTCATTTGGTCTGAGATATCTGTTCGCCAACATGGGTGAGTTAAAGTCGCGCACGACACTGCTGGAATTTACGATTAGCGACAGCACGGTCGATATGCTCGCGGCCATTTTAGAATACTCTCCGAAGGTCGTGGGCTTCGGTGTCTATATTTGGAATGTCGAACAGACTGCGAAACTGATCGCCGATTTGAAACGCATTCGGCCGGAAACAATTGTCATACTTGGCGGCCCTGAAGTCAGCTACGAAACCGACGGCCAGAACATTGTCGGCCTCGCAGATTATGTGATTACGGGAGAAGGTGATCATGCATTTCGCGAATTGTGCGAGCGACTGCTCTCGGGGACCGTCATTGAATTGCGCGAGAGTGCCATTCCCAAAATCATCCATGCACCAGTGCCGCAACTGGATCAAATTTCGTTGCCGTATGAATCGTATTCTGACGAAGATATCGCCAATCGCGTGATCTACGTGGAAGTGTCGCGAGGATGTCCGTTTACGTGTGAATTTTGTCTGTCTGCTTTGGAGATCCCGGTTCGGCTGTTCGATGTTGATCAGTTTTTGACGGCGATGCAGGCTTTGTTTGATCGGGGTGCAAGGCAGTTCAAATTTGTCGATCGGACGTTCAATCTGAATCTTCGCGTAAGTCGCGCGATCCTGCAGTTTTTTCTCGATCGAATTGAACCGGGCTTGTTTCTTCATTTCGAAATGATTCCCGACCGGTTACCGGAATCATTGCGTGAACTTATCGTGCAGTTTCCTGCCGGAGTGTTGCAGTTTGAGATCGGCGTACAGTCGTTTAATGATGACGTGAGCCTGCTGATCAGTCGGCCTCAGGATAACGGGAAACTCGAAGAGAATTTTCGTTTCCTGCGTGATCATTCTGGTGTGCATATTCATGCAGATTTGATCATCGGACTGCCCGGTGAATCGCTGGAGAGTTTCGCAACGGGTTTCGATCGTCTTTATTCGCTGCGACCGCAGGAGATCCAGGTTGGCATCCTGAAGCGGTTGAAGGGCACTCCGATTGTGCGCCATGATGACGATTGGTTGATGGTTTACAGTTTGTCGCCACCTTATGAAATTCTCAGCAACCGCCTTTTGGATTTCGATACACTGCATCGCCTGCGCAGGTTTGCACGTTACTGGGATTTAATCGGTAACAGTGGGAATTTCGCAGCGACGCTGCGGCTGATGATCGATGAGCATTCCTCTGCATTCTACTGCCTGCTGAAGTTGTCGGACTGGCTATATGAACAGGAACAACGGAGGCATGGGATATCGCTCATTCGATTGTTCGAGCGATTGTTTGAATTTTTGACTCGCGTACATCACCATGTGGAGCAGATTGTCGCGGAGACACTGTGGAGCGATTACACTCGCGGAGGTCGCCGCGATCGACCGGCGTTCCTGAAACGCTTCGAGTTGCCGTCTCCGCCACCACGCGAGTCGGCCACTCAAACCATCCCCGCGCGACAAGGGCGGCATTTGGAGTAGTTACCGTTGGCGAGCGGCATGCGTAAGCTTGCCGGTACGATGTGGTTCCGCTGTGAAAGGTAGATGCTTGTGCAAATCGCAATGTACCGGAGGGCTGACGCCGCTCCGCTCGCCACAAGGAATTGAACAATGACTAGCCATATTTTGTTTTTTTTTGTTGCTTCTTTGATCCCGGTTGTGACGTTGGCCGACGAATTGGCGTCGCCCGCCAAACCAGTCTTCAAAGACGGCGAAGCTCAGGTTGTTCCGGAGTTCAACAAGGACTGGATTCGCCATGATCTGTGGGTCGAAACAGAATTCGATTCCGACGGAAACGGTAAACTTGATCGCATGCATGTCGATGTCACCCGTCCCCGGCAGACCGAAACCGAAGGGCTGAAGTTGCCCGTCATCTATGTCAGCAGTCCCTACTTCGCAGGGACCGCTCCGAAGGGCAGGGATTATTTTTGGGAACCCCGGCAACAGATCGGTGAAGCTCCGCCGGAGCGCCAAGAAACACCCGAAGTCGAACGGACCGGGGAGCGGCCCATCATTTCGAAGAGCCACGTCGAGACATGGATTCCGCGCGGGTATGTCGTCGTGCATTCGTCCTCGCCGGGAACCGGGCTTTCCCAAGGGTGTCCTACGGTTGGCGGAGATAACGAATCCCTGGCACCCAAGGCGGTGATCCAGTGGCTGACCGGCGACGCGAGCGGCTATACGACGCCCGACGGGGATAAAAAGGTCGAGGCTTACTGGTCGACCGGAAGGGTCGGGATGACCGGCACTTCCTACAATGGCACCCTGTCCTTGGCGGCGGCGACGACCGGAGTCGAGGGACTCAAGGCGATCATTCCCATCGCTCCGAATACCTCCTACTATCACTACTATCGCTCTAACGGCCTGGTAAGACATCCCGGCGGATATCTCGGGGAAGATATCGATGTTCTTTACGATTTCATCCATAGTGGAAATCCTGAAAATCGCGAACATTGTAACTGTGGAGTTCGCGATCAGGAGATGACGGAGGGATTCGACCGGGAAACCGGTGACTACAATGATTTTTGGGCAGGACGTGATTATTTGAACGACCTCGGCCCGATGAAGGCGGCGACCTTGATGGCGCACGCTTTCAATGACTGGAATGTCCAGCCCGAACATAGCGTCCGAATCTATGAGGCTTTGAAAAAAAAGGGCGTCCCCGTTCAAGCCTATTTCCACCAAGGAGGTCATGGCGGCGAGCCTCCTCTAAAGCAGATGAACCGTTGGTTTACGCGATACCTTCATGAGGTTTTGAACGATGTCGAAAATGAACCAAGAGCCTGGATTGTCCGGGAAGGTGACAAGCGCGACGAGCCGACTTCCTACTATGATTACCCCAATCCGGCGGCGGAGTTTCTCTCGTTTTATCCGAGTCCCGGTGCCCCAGAGAGGGGTGGTTTGGCTGTCGAAAAAACGACCGAGCCGGGGACCGAGACCTTGATCGATAACTTTTCCTTCGACGGGAGTTCACTCGCTCAGGCAGAATGGACCGATCATCGTCTGATCTATACGACACCGATATTGAACAAAGCGATTCATCTCTCCGGAACCTCCTCTCTCAAGATTCGTCTTTCGAGCAGCAAGCCCGCCGCCAATTTATCGGTCTGGATGGTTTCCCTTCCTTGGTCGAAAGATAGCAATTCCAAGATCACCGACAACATCATCACCCGTGGCTGGGCCGATCCTCAAAACTATCGATCTCTGCGAACCAGCGAACCACTCGTGCCCGGCCAGTTCTATGATTTGGAGTTCGATTTACAACCGGACGATCAGGTAATTCCCGAAGGA
>JBDNFT010000785.1:0-8764 GCA_041689695.1 Planctomycetaceae bacterium
AAAAAGAAGCTCCCGGGCTCAAAATTGCACTGATCAGTCTGCACGGGCTGATTCGAGCACACGAACCCGAGCTGGGACGTGATGCCGACACAGGCGGGCAAATCCGATATACACTTGAATTGGCCAGTGAACTTGGGCGACACAAAGAAGTCAGCAGTGTCGAGCTGATTACTCGCCAGATCATTGACCCTCGAATTGACGCACAATATGGCCAGTTGGAAGAACCGATCGGCCCCAACGCTAAGCTCGTGCGAATTCCATTTGGTCCCAGGAAATATCTGAAGAAGGAATCGCTGTGGCCATACATCGAATTCTTCATCGACCAGATGCTTGTGCATTTCCGGAAGCACGGTCTGCCGGATGTGATTCACGGTCACTATGCCGACGCCGGATTCGCTGGCGCGCAGTTGTCCAGACTTCTGCACATTCCATTTGTGTTCACAGGCCATTCCCTTGGCCGAGTCAAGCGACAGCGAATGCTACTGGGGCTAGATAACCTGCCTGTCCTGGAAAAGAAGTTCCGTTTTCAGACTCGTGTCGAAGCCGAAGAAATGGCGTTGGAAACGGCGTCGATGGTTGTCACAAGCACACATCAGGAAGTTCAGCAGCAGTACGAACTGTACGATCATTATCAGCCCGATCGCATGGAAGTGATTCCACCGGGAGTGGATCTGGAGTCCTTCTTTCCCGCGCCACCAGAATGGCCATCACCGCCGATTGCGAAAGAGATTGGGTGGTTCCTGAAGAATCCGGAGAAGCCCATCATTCTGGCAATGTGCCGTCCCGATGAACGCAAGAATCTGGAGATGCTTGTCCGCGTCTATGGCGAAAGCGAACCACTGCAGCAACTTGCAAATCTTGTACTCATCATGGGATCACGCGAAGATCTGCGTGAACTTCCAACGGCACAGCAAGCAGTTCTTACCAACGTGCTGTATCTGATCGACAAGTTTAACCTTTACGGATTGGTCGCCTATCCGAAATCGCATGTTCCTCTTGACGTCGCGGATTTGTATCGACTCGCAGCAAAACAGCGAGGCGTGTTTGTGAATCCTGCACTGACAGAACCCTTTGGTCTGACACTGCTGGAAGCGGCGGCAAGTGGATTGCCGGTGGTGGCCACCAACGATGGCGGTCCGATGGATATCATCGCGAACTGTCAGAACGGGTTGCTGATCGATCCCCTGGACAACGTTGCCATTGAAAAAGCATTGCTGCGCGTATTGAGCGAACCCAAACACTGGGACGAATGGTCGGCCAACGGAATTCGCGGGGCTCATGAATTTTACACATGGAAAATGCATGCGGATCGGTATTTGCGTGACGTCGTCGATATCGTGAATCATACCGAACGCCCAGCAGCGATGGATCGCGCAAAAAGTCGTCAACTGCCTGAGTTCGATCGATTCATTATCACCGATCTGGATAACACACTCACAGGTGACGACAATTCGCTGCGAGAGTTCCTCGATATCATCAAGAACGCAAACAACGTGGGCTTTGGAATTTCCACAGGACGGACACTCGACAGCGCGTTGGCTTTGATGGAAGAATTGGATTTGCCTCGGCCCGATGTTCTGGCGACGGATTGCGGAACAGGATTGCACTACGGTCAAAATCTGACGCCTGACCTCACATGGCAAAAGCAGATTGGTGAAGCGTGGCAGCCGGACGCTGTTCGCCGAGTTCTCGATCACCTGCCGGGCGTCTTTCCTCAGGAAGAAGAGCACCAGTCACGGTATAAAGTGTCTTACGAAATTGATGCTGCTGTTGCTCCGAAGCAAGCCACAATTCGCAAGTTGCTGAGAGAAGCGGGCCTGCGTGTGAAAGTCATCCTTTCACTAGGAATGTATCTGGACATTATTCCTGTTCGCGGCGGCAGCGGTTTGTGTCTGCGACACTTGTTGTGGAAATGGGGTTTCAGCCCGGATCATGTTCTGGTGGCTGGTGACTCCGGCAATGACGCGGGCATGTTGCTTGGCGCGACATTGGGTGTCGTCGTAGGAAATCATGGCAGCGAACTCGAATACTTAAAAAAACGTCCGCGCATCTATTTTGCCGAAGCTCGTCATGCCGCCGGAATTCTGGAAGGCATCCACTATTATCAGTTTCTGAACGACATTGTGATCCCCAATGACTGGACCGAATGACGAAGGTCGGATCACTGACGTGGCCTTCGAGGCTCAGTTGTCTCTGCAGAGAATTCTGCCGCGACTGGAGTCTGTCTGGCAAGCGGAAACTGACACTCAACTTCAACGTGAATTCCTGAACCGACTGCACCTGCACTGGCCGGACCTGTTTGCCATCCTGCTGCAGTTGTACGGCACGCGCTACGATTTTTTTTATCATATCGAACAGATTCTGCTTACCGCAGCGCAGGCCTTGCGAGACCGCCCGGAACCGCTGCAGGAACTTGATCGACAGCGCATCAACGACACCACATGGTTTCAATCACAGGAACTCACGGGCGGCGCGCTGTATGTGGATCTGTTCAGCGAAAACCTCGGCCGGCTGCGCGAACATATCGACTATTTCAAGAATCTGGGGCTGACATATCTGCATCTGATGCCGCTCTTTGCCGTGCGACCCGGTGACAACGATGGCGGCTATGCGATCAGCAATTATCGATCGGTCGATCCGCGACTGGGCACGATTGAAGATCTGCGACTGCTAGCGGACGATCTGCGAAAAGTCGGAATTTCACTGGTCCTGGATTTTGTGTTCAACCACACGTCCGAAGACCACGACTGGGCACAACAAGCTCAGTCCGGCGTACGTGAGTATCAGCAGTTTTATCACATCTTTCCAGATCGACAGTGGCCGGATGAATATGAAAAAACGCTGCGAGAAATTTTCCCTACGGTACGACGTGGCAATTTCACATGGCACGACGGAATGCATGCCTGGGTCTGGACGACGTTCAACAGTTTTCAATGGGATTTGAATTATCGCAATCCTGCCGTGTTCCGCGCGATGGCGGAAGAAATGCTGTTCATCGCCAATACCGGTGTTGAAGTTTTGCGTCTGGACGCCGTTGCATTTATCTGGAAGAAGCTGGGGACCGGCTGCGAAAACCTGCCCGAAGCGCATTTGTTGATTCAGGCATTCAACCTGATGACCAGGATTTCCGCCCCGGCGTTGGCGTTCCTGTCCGAAGCCATTGTGCATCCGGATGAAGTCATCAAATACATCTCGCCCAAAGAATGTCAGATTTCGTATAACCCCACACTGATGGCGCTGCTGTGGGAATCACTCGCAACGCGACATGTGTCATTGCTGGTGCGCACACTGAGTCATCGCTACCGGTTGCCGACGAGAACGGTGTGGGTGAATTATCTGCGCTGCCACGACGATGTCGGCTGGACGTTTGATGATGCAGACGCCGCCGCGATTGGCATCAACGGGTATGACCATCGCCGATTTTTAAATGACTTTTATACCGGCCAGTATCCCGGCTCCTTTGCGCGGGGTGTTCCTTTTCAGCATAACACTATCACCGGCGATATGCGAATTTCCGGCACACTCGCATCGCTGGCCGGTTTGGAACAGGCGATCGAAAAAGATGACGAGACGCTGAAAGAACTGGCCATCCGTCGTATCCTGTTGCTGCACGGAATCACGCTCAGCATCGGCGGCATTCCGCTCATTTATCTGGGCGAAGAATGGGGCGTGCTGAACGACTACGACTTTGTGAAAGATCCCGCGAAAGCCGGCGATACGCGTTGGGTTCATCGACCGAAAATGAAGTGGGAATTTCTGGACGACCTGGATGATCGCATCCGATCGTCCCGTGGTTCAATTCGCAATCGTATCTATCGTTCACTGCAACGCATGATCGGACTCAGAAAATCCATGGCAGCCTTCTACGGGGCTCAGATGGAATTATTCGATCCCGACAACGAACACGTACTCGGCTTTGTTCGTTCCCATGCGGGCAGTCGAGTCGTCGTGATGGCCAACTTCACGGAAGAACCCTGCATTGTCTCCGGCAACCATCTCCGCACCGCCGGCCTCGGTCGCTTCTTCTGCGACGCGATTACGTCGGAAGAACTGCCCACGTCCGAAGACCTGCAACTGGAGGCGTATCAGATCCTGTGGCTGCAGCGAATTTGAACTCTGAACGTCGGCGAGCGGCATGCGTCAGCTTGCCGGTACGATTCAGCGCCGGGATAACCGGGGTTTGAGTCGGGAATGTTTCAGCGCCGGGTGGCCGGGGTTTCGGGCTACCGCCCTCCAACCCCAGCCACCCATGTGAGTGCAAACGACCGCCTGTTGCGGTATCATGCCCGCCGCCAAGTTTGCACATTTCTCAGGATGTGCTGTCCCAACATTTTTTCGAGAGGATTTTATCCATGTCAGTATCTCGCCAAGCCACCCGTCGTAACTTTCTTCAGGGAGTCGCCGCTGTCGGAGCCGCAGCGATTTTTACACCATCGACGAACCGAGCCTTCGGTTACACGTCGCCGAATGAACGACCGGTGTTCGCCACCATCGGCCTGCGAAATCAGGGCTGGTCAATTACCAGCAAGTCCTTTCAGTTTGCTGATTTTGCGGCACTGGCCGACGTGGATGCCAACGTACTTGGGGCCAACGTCGAGAAAACCGAAAAGGCGCAGAAGAAGAAACCAGACGCCTACGCCGACTACCGCAAAGTCCTCGATCGTAAAGATATCGACGCCGTCATGATCGCGACGCCCGATCATTGGCATACAAAGATCGCCATCGAAGCGATGCTGGCTGGTAAAGACGTGTATTGCGAAAAGCCGCTGACACTGACCATCGACGAAGGCAAGTTGATCGAAAAAATTGTCAAGCAAACTGGTCGAGTCTTCCAGGTTGGCACGATGCAGCGCACGGAATCGGATCTGCGATTTCTTCAGGCAGTCGCACTCGTGCAGAATGGCCGCATCGGCAAAGTTCAAAGAGTGACCTGCGGCATCAACGGGATGGAAGCGTCGCCCATGATTCCGGTCGCTCCAGTGCCAGAAGGACTCGACTGGGAAACATGGCTTGGTCCAGCAGAGAAAGTCGATTACCGAGCGCTACCGGAACTTCGCGAAGGATACGGCGGCGGCGTGCCGTTGTTCAGCAACTGTCACTATTCATTCCGCAACTGGCATGAATACTCCGGCGGAAAACTCACCGACTGGGGCGCTCATCACGTCGATATCGCCTGCTGGGCTCTCGGCGCAACCGACACTGGCCCGAGCAAAATCACACCGCTGGAATTCATACTGCCGGTTGAATACAAGGACGGGCAGCCAGTGGTTCATGACCAGTACAACGCCGCCACCAGCTTCAAGATCAAAGTCGACATGCCAAACGATGTCGAAATGATCATCACCAGCGAAGGCGACAACGGCATTCTGTTCGAAGGGACGGAAGGCCGCTTCTTAGTCAACCGAGGCAAGATCGTCGGCGCACCTGTCGAAGCTCTGGCGAGCAATCCACTGCCAGAAGGTGCCATCGAAAAAGTCTACGGCGGCCCGGTCAGTGCGAACCACACCGCCAACTTCACCGAAGCGATCAAGTCCCGCAAGCAACCGATTTCCGACGTGTGGTCTCACAACCGCATGTTAGAAATCTGCCACCTCAGCAACATCGCCATGCGTCTGAACCGCCCGCTCAATTGGGACGCCGTCAAGCGGGAGATCACCGGCGACGATCAGGCGAACTCATTCCTGTCGCGAGAAAATCGCAAAGGGTATGAGATCAACATGTAAACTGGTCAGCGACAACGCAGGGCCGGTTTCCACCAGCCCTGCATTTTTGGGGTAGTTCTTGAGATTGACTTGCGTCGGTCGGGCGGAATTCGTCTCATTGAAAGGCTGGTCGTATGCACGAAACGGTTGACTTGTCCGAGTTGAAACTCGCCAAAGAATTTGGAATCGGATGCCTTGTCGTCAAAGGTGCCCATCTGTGGCCACTCTCCCATTTCGTTTGGGAGTCATCGGCCAAAAACGTCGGAGCAACATTCTTTGGAGATGCAGAGCCGCCGTGGGATGCCGCCAACCTGCTTCGCATCGAAGTCTATAAGCTGCCTGGTCGTAACGCTGAATTCAATGATCGACTGGAATGGTACACTCGCCATCGAAAGAGCAAGCCAATCAAAATCAGTGATGGCGAGTTGTTCCGCGAGGAGACGCTGCACTTAAAGGGACTGCCCTCGGACTGGGCTCAAGACTCCTTCGCGTTGTCCAAAGGTGAGGTCATCCGAATCTATCAGACGAAGAAATTCGCAATCATCTTTCGCTTTCTGGCTCGCTCGGGCACTCTGCTGGATCATCCGATCTTCAAACGAGTCGTGAAGAACATCTCTTTCGATGAGCATCGGTGGGTGCAGTCGGTGCCTGACGTTGTTGAGACCAGACCGAAGTCAAAACGCAGTGCCAGTGTTCCGCTGTCTGATGCTGCCATGCAAGAAGTCAGAACAAGCGTGGAGTCCGTGATGAAACGCCTCAAACTATCCCGGATCAAAGACACAGGCAAAAAATGGAAGTCATTCACAACGAGATCGATTCCGCACGAGCCAACAAGAAGCTTGATAAAGATCAGCGAGTTTCTCTGGCGATTGAAGTGGGCAGCTTTATCGGACAAATGTTCTGCCAGGAAATGGACTGGGAATGGCTTCAAGTTCTCGATCCGGACGGGACCGAGGCAATTGCGGTTGTCAGCGGCAATCGTGCATTGGCCCTGGATCCCATCCGTTGGGTACATGAGTTGATAAGCGACAAGAAAAGAGCAAACAACTGTCTTTTGTTATTCAACATGATCCATGCCGGAAGGCTTCCGCCATCTCGTCCGAACAGCTATGTGTGGATTGGATAGCAGGGCCGATTGCTACCGGCCTTCCAAATGGCGGTGCCATGCACGGTCATTTCGCCGGATATTGGGAAACGCCTTGAACCGATCAAGTGGCAGCCTTGAATCTTCGAACCACGACCTGTCTGGTAAAATCACTCATGTCGCCAGTACAATCTTGTCGGATGACATTTCTCAGAGATCAAATCAGGGACGTTGACAATGAAAATTCAAACGTGGACTTTAGGCATTTGCGTTTTGATCACTTTCGCATTGCATCGGCAAGTGGCGAATGGCCAGGAAGCTGCCACATTGCAGCTTAGTCCGCCATCACTCAACCCGATCGATCCTGCAGCGTTGAATGCAGCACCGGCTTTTGGAGACTCTGGCCCTGTTTCGAAGCCGCCTTATGTGCCGGCGACGGAACCTGCTGAAACGGTAGGGACCAGATGGATTCCCAAGCTGCGAGTGGTGCTTGTGACTTCGATGAATGAGCAGACCGAGGTACTCGTCCACACATTTGGGAGGAATGGAAATTTATCTGCGTTTCCCTCCGACGGGCCGAGACCGGTGGTGCAGAAGACAACTCGCACAATTGACATGCCTTCACAGAGTTCCGTTATCCTCACATGTGATGATGTCAATGTGCAGGTGGTTTCATCAGAGAACGACAAACTGACGTACAGTTTTTCATGCAAAGGCAAAGCAGTATTGTCGATCGATGGTTACACCGTGTCCGGCGATTCTATTTCTGCCAGCGAGGGAACGTTGACCGTAACCAACGCTGTCATCAAAAGCGATCAGGCAACAATGACGAGCGAAAAGATGATGCTGCAATTGCCGATTCTGGCGGTCCAGGTTGGTGCAGCAAACGCCCACGTTTTTCTTAAGCCAACCCCCGATCCGATCAGTGCGAATGGCCAGTTGAATACTCCTGATATTTTTGGGGCAGATCAGCCTTTTGACAGGGTTCCGGCATCCTCAGCTAAAAGCAATGATCTGAGCTTCTGATTCAAACAAAGAAACGCGGCACTGTTCGGCGGAGCAATGTAGCCATCACGCTCCGCGTGATGAGCCTCAACCAGCGGCCCGTCGCACTACAACCGCACATCGCCATATCGACTCACATGTTGATTGGCGATGTTCAAGCAAAGGTCGTTCTTGTGGGCTCGTGACGGCGGAGCGTGACGGCTACTTTTTTAAAGGCACTGCAATGACCGTCACAGAAAAATCTGCCACTCGTGCTGCGGGATCACCGAATCTCAAGATCAGCAAGTACGACATCACAGTCGCGGCACTTGCAACATCGACGATCGCGGCTGTTCTTACACTACTGGCAATGATCGTCATTCGATTTGCGATGATCATGCCGGAGCCTGATCCTCCGATTCCCGGCCCGCACATCGTCTCAGAACCAGGTTCCTTGCCATTCACATCGTTGGAAGCAACAGAAGTCACTTCGCCCGATGACGCAGCGGCAGATCCATCACTCGCGAATGAAGAACGTGCAGCCACAGAACTGAACGACATCGCTGATCAAATCGTTTTGACATCCGCCGACGCATCGGCAATCGTGGCTCCGCAAGAATCCATCGGATTGATGATGGCGACGCGAGCGGATGGAACAGGAAACTCTACGATTGGCACGGGTGACGACCACAAAAGGTCTGAGTCACAACGTGAGACTCGCTGGATCGTCGAATTCACCAATCCTGGTGATCTTGCCAACTACGCCGCTCAACTTGATCATCTTGGGATCGAACTGGGAGCCATGTTTACCGCAGAAGGCAAACTTGTCTACATAAACAAGGTAACCGCTGAAAAACCAACCACGCGAGAAGTCTTTGAAGCCGACGCAGGCAGCGAGCGTCGATTATTCATGAACTGGGCCTCAGGAAGTGAAGGCCGTCGCGAAGCTGATGTGGAACTGTTCAGAAAAGCTGGCATTGATGCCTCTGCTGCC
>JBDNFT010000786.1:0-2533 GCA_041689695.1 Planctomycetaceae bacterium
AAAACGGCAACGCGACTCGTTTGGGATGCCACTTTTCAGGTCGGCGACATACTGCTCTTCGGCAGTGAATCGCGTGGATTACCCGCTTCCATTCTCAGTCAGAATCCCGCCAGCAATCTCAAGCTGCCGATGAGTGACCTTGTTCGCAGCCTGAATCTCGCCAGCACGGCAAACACTGTTGCGTATGAAGCCGTACGTCAATTCGGCGGTATTTGATTGCGATTGCGAAAGCGGCGAAAGATTTGAACCGCCTTCAAATCATACGATCGCTATGGTCGCCAGAAACCTCGCAATGGCAAAACAGTTGTTTCAAACGGACATCAGGCGAAAATCGCCGAAACCGGATGAAGCATCTGACTTCAGCGTCCACGAATGTCGAAAAAGGCTGATGGACCGTCTGCGAATTCGCTCGGAAGCCTCGTGTTGACTGTCCCTTTGGCTGGGAGGCCAAAGTTCGGACGGAGTCACCTAATACAAGGACGCGATCATGTCCCTCAAGCGTTTCGTTGCAGCCGTTGCAGGTTCTTTTGCGACAATGGCGCTTTTCACACAGCCACTGTTCGGTCAGGATCAGTCGCTTTACTCAGAAACGGCCCCCGCCACAATTTTCAGCGGTGGGGCTCAATATCTGATCATGAGCCGTGACACAAAATTATCCTCGGCAACGCGAGTCGTGAATGGCCCTGATGCGGCACTCACGGGATTTGGCAATATAGACTTCCAATACCAGTCCGGCTTCCGCGCTTTTCTTGCTGCCGAAACGGACGGGGTGAAAATGGAGGCAATCTATTCCAACTACGGCAACTGGCACGATCAGAACCAGGGCAGCTTGACACAGGGACTTTCCTTCGACAACGGAACAGTTGGCTTGTGGGCAGGAGCCAACTCACTCAGTCAATCAACTTATTTTTCGCCGCTTGCGTTCGCATCCACGCCATTGCTCGGTGGAGAAGCCGATGAGTTCGAGGGGTTAGGCCCCAACACTGGATTTCCGACAGATACGTTCCCCACGTACCAGACATGGTACAACAGCCAGATGCAGGCGTTCGAAATTAATGTAATCACCGCAGACTGCTGTTCAACATTTCAATATGGTCTTGGCTACCGTAATCTTCAACTCACAGAAACAGCGGGCGTCGGCATCACAGGCGGGTTTCGCGCCGCCGACGTCGCAGCGCCGAATAATGGCCTTTCACATTCGAGTCTGACGGGAGTTGGTAGTCTTGCATTTTCCGGCGGAGCTGCCAATGGCTTTCAGGATGAGGTCGGCAATCCTTCTGGATTTGCGGACACATTGACACTGTTTCGTCAGGCAGAAACTCGCAATGCGCTAAACGGCGTCCAAGCCATTTTTCAGCAGGAAATTATGTATTATCGCGGCATCGTTGTGAATGGTGTCGTTAAGGCGGGGATCTATCACAACTCTGCCAGCGGAGCGATTCTCGAACGCTATACAGGTGTGGATGCCAGCCCCGGCGGCGCGACATCTCGCTATGGCCGGTCGTTTTCAGACGCCAAGAGCGCAGTCGCGTTTGTCGGCACCGTGGGGCTTCAATCCAGTATCCCTTTGAGCAATCACTGGAGCTTGATTGGTGGCTACGAAGCAACCTTCATTCACGGCGTTGCTTTGGCCCCCGACCAGAATCTGGGAAACAACGGAACCACGTACAACGTTAATGCAAATGGAGACGTAATTGTTCATGGTGCCAACGCTGGGCTGCAATTTTCATTCTGAGTTCTGCTTTCCGCAGATCTATGCCGCGATCGATTGGTCCGTGCCACCAAAAATGCTCGACAAGGAATTTCAGCAGATTACTCCACATGGAGAACTGGGGCGACGATCGGTCGATAAACTGGTCGAAGTACGGTTGTTGTCCGGCGAGACTGAGTGGATCCTGATTCATCTGGAAATCCAGAATCAGTGGATCGCAGACTTTGCCGAACGCATGTTCGTTTATTTTTACAGAATCCGCGACAGGTACAATCGGCGAGTCGTGAGTCTGGCGGTTCTGGGTGACGACAATCCTGAATGGCGTCCGAAAGCATTTGAGGAGGACATGTTTGGCTGCAAAGTCGAATTCACATATCCAATGGTCAAGCTGAATGATTTCTTACAACAAATGCTGAATCAGCCAGCCGCCTCGACGAACGAACTGCTGACGGAACCATTGGAGGCTCTCGAAAAACAAATTGATGATCTAATGAAAGAACTTCGTTCGCGAGGAACGCATTAAGGATTTACGACTCACTAATCGGAGGTCACTCACGATGGGCGGCGACGTGTAAGTCTCAGTATTTGAAGTTCAGTCCTTGATGCGGCAACAGCCACTTCGTTCTGGCATATCGACACACTGGCGATGAGCATGAATTTAAGTCAAGCCATTACCATTACCATTACCATTACCATTACCATTACCATTACCTTTACCATTACCATTACCATTACCATTACCATGTTGCCTTGCGAACGTGCGCGGGCACAAAGTTATCCTCCCCTGATTCATGAAACAGGATTTCACGAGTCAACGCAAAC
>JBDNFT010000787.1:0-2152 GCA_041689695.1 Planctomycetaceae bacterium
CAGAGAGTACTTAGCCTTAGGAGATGGGCCTCCTGGATTCAAGCCGGGTTTCACGTGACCGGCCCTACTCGGGGAACCTCACGGAGACTGCTCAACTTTCGATTACGGGACTTTCACCCCCTATGGTTCCGCATTCCAGCAGATTCTTCTAGTTGTCAGTTTTGTAACTCCATATGTGAGCCCCACAACCCCGCCGGACAAGCCGACGGTTTGGGCTGTTTCCTTTTCGCTCGCCGCTACTAGGGAAGTCGCTTTTGCTTTCTTTTCCTATGGGTACTTAGATGTTTCAGTTCCCCACGTTCGCTCCGTAGACCTATGTATTCAGTCTACGGTAATTCGGGTATCCCGGGATCAATGCTCGTTTGACAGCTCCCCCAGGCTTATCGCAGCCTTCTACGCCCTTCATCGCCTTCTGACGCCAAGACATCCCCCACACGCCCTTATGTGCTTGGCCACCATGATTAACGGCCAGAATTTCTTCCGGCCACATGACAGCACTCCACTTTTTTGAGACTTAACAGACACTCTCTCGAATGGCTGATGCGTCTCGGAAAAACGTTTACAGATGCCACTTAGACTTCATCAAATTGTCAAAGATCGCCGCGTCCGGTGCCAGTTGGCTCCGTCCTGCGGAGGGGGGAGTCTAGCGACACCTTTTCGTGTCGTCAACCCTTCGGCCAAGAAAGTTTTGATTCTTTCTTAACCTTCCCATTCGAAGCAACAACCTGCTACCAGAGCCTGTTGTACACTTCAATGGAGACGATCGGGATCGAACCGACAACCTCTGCCTTGCAAGGGCAGCGCTCTCCCAGTTGAGCTACGTCCCCGTCAACTCACTGAAAATTCACTGGCATTTCTACCAGAGTGGGCGTACGTGGACTCGAACCACGGACCTCAGCTTTATCAGAGCTGCGCTCTAACCATCTGAGCTACACGCCCCGAATTCTGAATGCTTCGGGGATGGGCATTCTGGCATCACCGACTCATAATGTCCAGCGATCCAGTTACTGCTTAAAGTTTTCTCATCCTTTTCAGCGTCGTCGGTGAAGCAGATACGAAATTCCCAGCTTTTCATGATTCGAAATGCTGTTCATTCGAGGCGTCTGCTCTCACGACACCCTTTGATCGGGAACCCACACGAAACCGTTGAGCGAATTCTTCAGATTCCCGGCGGTTTTGATAAATGACACAACTAGCTGACATTTGTTCGCCAACATCCTTCGCAACTTGAGGCGAAAACGCGAAGATTCCTGTTCGATGAGATTTCACATTGTGTTGAATTTCCAACATGGCTCGACCGCAGCGCAATGCTGCAGAGAGGGAAGTTAATGAAGTTGTCCAAGCTCTCAAAAAGATTTGGCATTCGGATGCGATCGCGAATTGCTAATTGCTTTGCCATTTTGTGTTGCTTCAGCATATGTTCGAGTTGGGCGGTCGCAACCGGCCCGCCAGACCCCAACAGGCGGGCCCCGAATGTCGTGATGATTGTGATTGATGATCAAAATGACTGGATTGGATGCCTCAATGGTCATCCGCAATCCAGAACTCCAAACATCGACCGACTTGCAGAACGCGGCACTTTGTTTCTGAACGCCCATTGCCAGTCGCCGCTGTGTAATCCCTCACGCACCAGCGTCATGACTGGATTGCGTCCATCATCGACTGGAATTTACGGGTTGTCGCCTGACTTGCGTGACGTCGAAGATCTTAAAAGCACAACGACCCTGCCCCAAAATTTCCGGAACCATGGATACGAAACGCTGATGGCAGGTAAGATTTATCACGGTGCCTATGGCAGAAATCCCAACGACAAAGAATTTGATATTGTCGGACCACCGCCACAGATTGGCCCGAAACCGGATTCTCCGCTTGTGAAAACACCAAGTGGACATCCCCTTGTTGACTGGGGAACGTTTCCTCACAAAGATGAAGACAAGGGGGACTGGAAACTTGCCAGTTGGGCGGTGGATCAGCTCGAAAAGCCTCACGACAAGCCATTTTTCTTGAGCGTGGGCTTCTTCCTGCCACATGTCCCATGTTACGTGACAGAAAAATGGTACGACCTTTTCCCGGATGAATCACTGCAACTGCCTCCGGTACTCAACGACGATCGAGCCGATACGCCGAGATTCAGTTGGTATTTGCACTGGAA
>JBDNFT010000788.1:0-8083 GCA_041689695.1 Planctomycetaceae bacterium
AGGCGAATTGCCTCCGTTCAACGCCAACAAGTCGATACGAGTGGCGACATAATTTAATTCGCCATTTGTGGCGAATACACTTGATTTGTTGAAACAAATCGCCATATTAGGCGAATTATGAAAATTACAGCACAGTTGACCGATGACAGCATTCTGAAGGAGTTGGGTGTGAGACTGACCAGCGTCCGGCTGGCGCGCAACCTGACGCAGGCGGCGCTGGCGGAACAGGCGGGCGTTTCCAAACGGACGGTGGAGCGGCTGGAATCCGGCGCGGTGGCGACACAGCTCTCGGGTTTTTTGCGAGTGTGCCGGACGCTGGATTTGCTGGAGCGTTTCGAGAGTCTCGTCCCAGAGGTCATGGCGAGCCCCATGGAGCAATTGAAGAAGCAGGGCCGAAAACGTCAGCGTGCCTCGGGCAAAAAAGCGGCACCTGCGAAGCCAAAGAAGTGGACGTGGGGTGACGAATCATGATTGCGGAGGTTCAGCTTTGGGGCCGGACGATCGGTGCAGTTTCGCTCGATGAGGGGCGCGAGATCACCGCGTTCCAATACGACCGGGAGTTTGCGTCGAGCGGGATCGAACTTTCGCCGGTCGCGATGCCGCTGAGCGAGCGAGTCTATGAATTTCCGGCGCTGCCACGGAACACGTTTCACGGCCTGCCGGGCCTGCTGGCGGATTCGTTGCCGGACAAGTTCGGCAACTCCCTGATTGACGCATGGCTGGCGACGCAAGGGCGCACGGCGGACAGTTTTAGCGCGGTCGAGCGGCTTTGCTACACGGGTGCTCGGGGCATGGGGGCGCTGGAGTTTGCCCCGGCATTTGGCCCAAAGCCGCGCAAGGCGACAAAGATCGAAGTGGATGCATTGTTGCGGTTGGCTGGCGAAGTGTTGACGCATCGCAACGACTTGCAGGGGCATTTCCACAAGGCCGGGAAAGAGAAAGTTCTGCGGGACATCTTGCGCGTGGGCACGTCCGCCGGTGGTGCGCGGGCCAAGGCGGTGATCGCGTGGAACCGCGATACGAACGAAGTGCGCTCCGGGCAGGTCGCTGCGGGCAAAGGGTTCGATTACTGGCTGCTCAAATTCGATGGCGTGGCAGGCAACAAGGACAAAGAACTCGAAGATCCCAAAGGCTATGGAACCATCGAATTTGCTTATTACTTGATGGCCAGGGCGGCGGGGATCACAATGACAGAGTGCCGCTTACTTGAGGAAAACGGGCGGCGACACTTCATGACTCGGCGCTTTGACCGGTTGGCTCAGGGCATAAGTTGCACATGCAGTCGCTCTGCGCGCTCGCGCATTTCGATTTCAACCAGGCTGGAGCCTACGCCTACGAGCAGGCGCTGCTGACGATCCGCCAATTCAAGCTGCCGATGGCGGCGGTCGAGGAGCAGTTCCGGCGGATGGTCTTCAACATCGTCGCGCGAAATCAGGACGACCACGTCAAGAACATCGCCTTCCTTATGAATAAGGGGGGCGAGTGGTCACTTGCGCCGGCGTTCGATGTGACTTACAGTTACAATGCATCGGGTTCGTGGACCGCCACGCACCAGATGACGCTGAATGGGAAACGAGACGGCTTCACGATGGCCGATTTCGAGGCATGCTCGAAGGCCGCTGTGATGAAGCGGGGTCGCGCTTTAACAATCATCGAGGAAGTGCAGGCAGCCGTCAGACGCTGGCCGGAATTCGCGACGGAGGCGAAGCTCTCCGACGAGTGGCGGGACAAGATTCAGAACACCCATCGATTGAATTTTCCCAAAACATGAACCTCAACGAATCCATCGGCGGACACGCTATCTGATGACACCACCAACTTTCATATTCGAATGCAGCAGTAACACATACCTTGACTGCGTCGAAAAGAATCTGTTCGGTTCCAACAAGCCGTGGCCACTGGAGATCAAGGCCGGTGACTACTGCCTGCTGCATCATTACGAGATCGGCGGGCTGTTGGGGCTGTGGCAGGCGACGAGTGTCGGCGGTAAGAATCTGGTGCCGAAGGTCTGGGGCGGAAAGTTTCCGTATCAGGTCAAAGTGAAGCTGGTGATTCCAAAGGTGACAGACGTGCCTAAGAAGGTGCTGGCGGAACTTGGTGTCGATCCGGCTCGGGGAAGGTTCGACAACTGCGTGGATGAGGACATGGCGGAAGATTTGGTGCGATCACTCTTGTAAGGCAACATGTCACCGGAGTAACAATATGAAGTACACGGGAAGCGTGACCGAACTCAACTCATTGTGTTCGCTGACAGAACCCAATTGGGACCTGCTCGATGTGATCATTACGAAAGAGCGTATCGCAATTGACTGGCGGGAAGATGCGGCGTCCTGTTGCTTGGTGCTTTATTCGCATGACGATGCGTTGGTCGAGTACTCGGGTCTTATGACCATGTGTGAGCGTCCATCTCTAGTTGGGCATGTATCTGCTTACCGCTGGAACGTTGTCGGTAAGGGCGTCCTGTTGCTGGCGAAATGGGAGATCGACGGTAACGCGGGAATTTGCATGTTTGAACTGGAACGATCGCAGCCGTAGGCATTGGGCCGCGCATACGAATGAGCCTCCACCCCTGGAGAATTGGTTATGTCACTCAACGAATCCCACGTCGAAGAAGCAGCCCTTGAATGGTTCGAAGAACTGGGCTATACGATCGGCGATGGTCCTCAAATCACTCCAGGTGAACCCGATGCGCAACGATCGTCATTTGGTGACGTCGTCTTGGTGGCCGTCTGCGGGACGCCATTCATCGCCTGAATCCACAGATTCCTGGTGACGCTCTGCGGAAAGTGCTGCGGCTGGAAGCATCGACATTCGTCGGGAGCAATCGTGCGTTCCACAAGATGCTGCGGGATGGTGTCGAAGTGGAATATCAGCGACCGGATGGATCGATTGCCGGTGATCACGTGCGGCTGGTTGATTTCTCAGACCCTGCTGCCAATGTCTGGTTTGTCGTCAACCAGTTCACAGTGATCGAAGCGCAGCACAATCGTCGGCCTGACGTCGTCGTATTCGTCAACGGCTTGCCACTGGCGATCATCGAACTGAAGAACGCAGCCGATTCCGATGCGACGATCTGGTCGGCTTATTTACAGTTGCAGACTTACAAGGCTGAGATTCCGTCTCTCCTGAAGTACAACGAACTGCTGATTGTGTCCGATGGCCTGCAGGCTCGCATCGGATCGCTCACAGCGAATCATAAATGGTTTAAGGTCTGGAGAACCGTTGATGGTGAGGCCGCCGCACCGAAAACGGCTCTGGAACTCGAGACGCAGATCATTGATGTGTTCACTGCCGCCGGTCTGAAGAAACCTGACATCAGCATTTTGTCTGATCAGTTTCTCGCCGAAGTTCGCGGGTTGAAGCATAGAAATGTCGCGGCAGAACTGCTGGCGAAACTGCTGTGTATGGACTGGATGGCAGGTTAATCGCAGTGCAACACAATATGGGGTCTCTATCGAAGCAATGCCATTTCGACATTCAGCCCCGGACCGAAACCCAGCATAAGGCAGGGCAGGGCGGCTTTGCGAGAACGTAGCTCGTCAAGAATGAACAACACGGTTGGCGAGGACATGTTGCCACAACGTTGGAAGACGCTGATGGACGCATCAATCTGTTCATCCGACAAACCAGCGGCCTCAGCCGTGGCGGCGAGGATTCTGGGGCCGCCAGGATGTATGGCCCAGCCTTGGATATCCCCAATCGTCAAACCATTGCGGCCAAGGAATTCGTTGAGGGCTCCGGGCAGCGTGCGTGTGATTACGCCGGGAACTTCAGGCGACAATGTCATTTCAAAACCGTTGTCTCCGACTCGCCATGTCATGAGCTCGCTCGTCGCTGGAATCACGAAAGAATAACTATCGACAAGTTGGCCGGGAAGATTCTGTGACGGAATGTTGTGGCTGATATTTGCTCGACCGATCACAGTTGCGGCACCGTCGGCGAAGAGAGAATTGGCAACAATCTGTTGCGGATCCCAGCCGTATTGATGATGCAGTGTGCAAAGTTCCACAGCGCACATGGCGACGACGGCATTAGGATCAGCGGCAGCAAAGCTATGAGCGACTCTCAGACCATTCAGTGCCCCGTGGCATCCCATGAATCCCACGTGCGTTCGAGAAACGTTGGGCGACAGGCCAAGATTTTCGATCAAATATAAATCCACTCCCGGCGCACTGAAACCGCTGCACGAGACGGTAATGAGATGAGTGATCTCGTCAGGAGAGATCCCAGCTTCTGATATGGCATTGGCAGTTGCTTTTAATGCGATCTTTGGTGCTTCAATTTCGTAGCGGTGCATGCGCTGGGCTGTGCCGGGGCCGCGGTCGTCAGGACCTTTCACGAATTCAAAAAAACGTTCTGCCGTCGCTTCTTCATCATCAGAGGATTCCAGCAGGACGCTGTGACGCGATTGAACTCCCGCACGACGATACAAAGCCTGAATCAGACCGGATGGGTTTTTAGAGCCTGTCAATTCCGGCGCAACACAGGTCGCAGCAAACGTGGCCATAGCGGCTTGCGAAATTGTATGGTCTGGCAACGCAGTGCCCAGGCCAAGAATCTTAAATCCATTCATCAAATAAATTCCAACGCTTCAGGAACACGATTGATCCGGCTGACCATTTGCTGTGTCAACGACGGGAAAAACTGACATGTTGTCAGGATGGGAGGCAACAACCAAGGATGACGCAGAGCCGACGACAGGAGTCGACAGATTTTCTGCTGCGAAACGACGATGCCCGGGAAAGTTGATTGCCAGCGATCGATGATTGCGTCCGACCAGTCATCGCGAATCGCCGACACCACAAGCGGAGCAATGGCGGTTGCTGCCGTCAGAGCCCAGGCCATTCCTTCGCCAGTGAATGGTTCGACGTAGCCTGTTGAGTCACCCAGCAGCAGCAAGCGATGACCAGCAATGCGGCGAGCGGTTCGCGTCAATGGAACAGTGCCTTTGATGGTCGCGTTCGCAAGTGCTTGCGGCATGGGAGTGCCTGCCGATTGGAAAATTGTCGCGAGAGCATCCAGCGGCGAATTTGACTTTTTGAGATACGCGGCATCGACCGCAGCGGCGAGATTCAATTGATTGTTCTCAATCTCCACGACACCCGCATAGCCGTTTGACGTGACGGCCATTAAAACTTCGCCCTGCCTGATCCAGTCGTCTGCGGCGGCGCGAGGAAACACGGCTCCCAATCCAATTCGAGAGCCCGCTTCCGCTTCCGCGCTGAACGAGGGGATGAGATGCAGGCTTGGATGGCCGAGGCCGTCGCAGACAAGTATGACTTTGGAGAACATCCGCGAGTCGGCTGAAGTCATCTCGTTGCCAGCGGGGGGCTTTTCGTTTGCGGTTTGGCGATTTACGAATCGAAGCTGAATCTCGCGTTCGATCGGGCGGTCTCCTGCAGGCACATTCACAACTTCGCTTCGCCAGTCGTCCGATGCGGACGGCAGCGGTTGAACCGTAGCTGTCACGTTGTCGATAAACTGACAGCCGGAGCTTACAGCTTCCTCCACAAGCCACTGATCCATCGCTCGCCGCGAAACAGCAAAGCTTTGCGGCATCGCCATGTTGAGTTTCCGACCACGATATTGAATAGTCAGAGAGGATGTTGTTGTCGGTAGCAGTTTGCGAAGTCCGGATTCCAAACCAGCTCGCTGCAGAATCTGCAACGCTCGTCCGTTCACACAGCAACCACAGACTTTGTCGCGAGGGAAACGATGTCGTTCCAGAAGAACTGTCCGCAGTCCGGCTCGGGAACACAGCAACGCGGCCATCGATCCGGCAATTCCTGCACCGATCACTGCGACGTCGAAGTGCTGGGAGTCAATAGATTCACGACGAGACATCTGTGTCTCCATCGGCTGGAGACCATGTCAGCAGAAATCGTTGCGGCCAGCGATGAGTGATTGCTGCATTTGTAAGTCCTGCCTCCGTTGCCATCGACTTTGCTTCTTTGGTTGTGAAAGCTCCCTCAACGGACATTGGTCCGTCAACGTGAACGACACGACAACGAGTCAGAATCCTGCATCCAAGCCAAGCCAGCCAATATCCGAAACGAGTGCGGCGCAAGTCGTCAACCAGGACCAGTTGTGTTGCGGCCGCTTTCATGCGCTGCAAAAGCAGAACGGCATCCTCTTCATTGAGATGATGCAAAAACAGACTGCACATCGCAATGTCATATTTTGGCTGCGGAAATGGCTGATGAAGCGCGTCACATTGCGAGAATCTGACATTGTTCAGCTTCGCGGCTGTCGCCTGATCTGAGGCAAACTTCAAAGCAGTCGGGCTAATGTCGCATCCGTCAATCGTCACTGAAACACCATCGCGTTTTGCAAGACCGGCCAATCGGATTGCGAGATCACCACCGCCGGCGGCGATATCGAGTATCGTCAGCGGTCGGCCCTGCGTATGTGCTTTGGCTTGTCGAAGAATCACCGCCCAGACGGATTTATCGGATTGGCTCAACCAGTTAATACGTCCCAGACTTTCGAGTGCGTGTCGATGTGCATCATGGTCCAGCGCAGGATCATCCATCAATTCAGATTGACGATGACGCGAGGCCAGTTTTTTTCTCATCAATAACTCGTTGTGGTATGGTGGCGGAGAACTGTCGTTGTTTGGATGTGAGCGGTCAAGTGGCGGGCACTGAAAGAGTTCTAATAACTCGTTATACGGAACTCATGGCAGTAATACGTATTTATCGCGGACTTTAGTCCGAGAACGAATCACAGAAGCTTACAGCTCGCCATTTGACAGAGCCGTTGGCGCTTGAGGCTGCAATCCAGAAGGGCGAGCGCGATGTTGCTATCGGCTGTGGAATTCGGGGTTTATCGATTCATCTTGCGTAGCATTTGGACTGCGTTTTTACCGGCTTGACGATCGTTCATTTGAATATCGACGGACTGCATGGTCTTCGCGTTTTACGGGAACGATTGTGTGTCTGGCCACTTGCTTTTGTCAGGGTGTTTTGCTGATAACGGCGACTGTATTGATGGCGATTCCTTGTTCCTTGATGATGTTGCGAAGCAAACATCGCCGCTTAAAAGAAGAGGAGGCTGCGGACGGTGAGTCGAATCGTGTTCTTCACTCGGTGCAAAATGATGTGAGTGAAGCTTGTTCCAAGGCTGAAGCCTTGGAACAAGAGCAAGAAACCTGCAATTCTTTACGGACACTATTTGTCTGATTGAGAGTCGTCTTCGCGATCATGCTTTTCATCGTCGCTGTCTTCATCGTGATCATGCATTTCGCCTTCGTCGTCACCATTTTCATCGCGATCAGGCATTTCGTCGTCATCATCATCGCTGTCTTCGCGATTATGCTTTTCGTCGTCATCGTCTTCGTCCATATCTTCATGGTGACCGCGACGCTCCTGCGCTCGGTGATGATGTTCAATCATTTCAGTCAGGTGCGAAACTTTCTGATTGATACTGTGCATTTCGCGTCGCAGCTGTACCAGCTGCTCGTGCAATTCATGGATTGGCAGGGCAGGGCGATCAGCGTGCTCGGCTCGATCACGGTGCTGGTCCATCTTTCGTTCTTCCATCAGTCGTTGCTGATGGTGAGCTTGTTCTTTTTGTTCACGCATTTTTGCCTTTGCTCGTTCGTGTTCTTCACGCTGAATTCGTTCCTGCTTCTCTGCAAGCTCTCGCTTAATCTGTCCGGCACGTTCCATCAGACCATGAGCGGCATCCGGCAATCCTGCGTGCGAAAGGCGTTCGGCAGATTCCGTCAATGCCGCGATTCGTTTCTGATCTTCAGCGAATGGTCCCGCCGGCTGATGCATTTCTGGTCGATGAATTTGTGGGCCGGGGCCTTGGTGTTCCTGCGACCGGTGTTGCATCATTAGCATCGGAGGCCTAAAGCCTGGAGGGCCCTCCATTGGCTGACGCAGTTGCTGGTTGTTACTTTCTTTGATCTCGTCAGCCTGGGCAAATGACACGCCGCAAGATCCCGCCATCGCGGTGCATGCAGTTATTACCAGGAACATTCGAAAGTGTACGCAAGAATTATTCATGATTTCAATCTCCGGAAATGTGGGAATCGCAGGCAGCATGCAGACACAGCGTGGGGTGCGCGACAAATAGC